>JARGFI010000038.1 GCA_029210745.1 Desulfuromonadales bacterium | reverse complement strand
GGATTTTTCAAAATCCTCATCCAGTTTTGCACACTCTCGTGCAAGGCGAGAACGGTCAAGTCTCTCAAGTTTCTCTCGTATAGCTTCCTGGATAAGCCTGCTTCGACTTGGGAATACCCGATTTTTCACCAGCGTGTCGAGCCTTGTGAGTGTTTTGTCTTCTATTGTGATTGCTATTTTTTCAGTACTCATGTCGCACCTCCAGTATTACCACATATCATACCACCGTCGGGAAAATAGTATAAACTGTTTTTTTGCATAACATGAATGTCCAGATGATCACCATGGACAAATGCCATCCCCGCCGTGACTGCGCTGGCTTTTGTTTCAGGTTGGGTTAGACTAGTTGAGGTAAGGGCTGATGATTTAACACCACCAAGGGAGGTTGACGATGTCCTATTATTTCAACAAAGAGATCGATTCAGACTTTGCGGACGCGATTACGCAGGTCACGGCGGAACTGAAAAAAGAGGGGTTCGGGATTCTGACGGAGATCGACGTCAAGGCGACGCTGAAAAAGAAGTTGAATGCCGACTTTCGCCCCTACACCATCCTCGGTGCCTGCAATCCCCCCTTCGCCTACCAGGCGTTGCAGGCGGAACCACGCATCGGCACGATGTTGCCGTGCAATGTCATCGTACAGCAACTGGAAAACGGCAACATCGATGTCGCGGCGGTCGATCCGCTGGCGTCAATGCAAGCGATCCAGAACCCTGCGTTGCAATCCGTCGCCAGGGAAATTCAGCTGAAGCTGAAAAAGGTCATCGAGCAACTGTGACCCTCTCCAATCCATGAATTAGCCGCACCCGACCATCGTGTTACGACTTGGCCTGTCTGCCAAGCATACCGCGGATGGCCCCTTGCAGATCGGCCGGGAGCAGGATGGTTTTGGCGTTCGGGCTTGTGGCCTGTTGCTGGATAGCCTTAATGTAGCTCTCCCCCAGCAGGTAGCCGATAACCAGGTCGGCTTTGTCGGCGCCGGCGGCACCAAGGACAGCGTGGATGGCATTTTTCGAAGCCGTGGCCTGGATCTCCTTGGCTTTGGCGTCGCGCGCCGCTGCGGCCAGACGCCCATCGGCTTCAAGCATCACCGCATCCCGTTCCCCTTCGGCCCGGGTGACAGTCGCCCGGCGTTGACGTTCGGCGGCCGCTTGTTCTTCCATCGCGGTCTGCATTGTCGGCGACGGGTTAATGTCCTGGATCTCCACGCCCCGCAGCGTGATCCCCCAGTCGGAAAGGTCATCGCTGATACCGGCCTTGAGCTTGGCTTTAATCTGGTCACGCGAGGAGAGCGCATCATCCAGCTTCATCTCGCCGATGATCGAACGCAGGGTGGTTTGCACCAGATTCTGGATACCGAGCCGGTAGTCCTCGATGCCGTAGACCGCCTTTTCCGGATTAACCACATTGATGAAAGCCACGGCGTTGACTTGCAAGACCGCATTATCGGCGGAGATAACCTCCTGCCGGGCGGTATCCACGATCTGATCCTTGGTTGACACTTTATGCGCCACCGTGTCGATGTAGGGGATCACGATGTTGAGGCCCGGCCCGAGGGTACCATGATACTTGCCGAGCCGCTGCACAACATGCTTGCTGCCCTGAGGGACGATCCGCACTCCCAGAGCAATGGTGAATATCACCAGCAGACCGAAGACGCCGACCAGAACCAACCCTGCCATAAGCTTACTCCTCTCGTTTGTCCGTGTTGGACGTAGTGTTTTGCAGTTGGGCGGGGACGACCAGCAGGGCATTCCCGATAACCTCTTTGACAACCATGGTGTCACCGACCTTGGCGCTGCCATCGACCAGACACGGCCAGGTGTCGGACCCGAGGATCGGCACGCTGAAGCGGCATTCCCCGCGACCACCCGAGGCAAGCGGTGATCTGGTCAACAAACAGCGTTCACCAAGAAAAGCTTCCCGAGCGGTTCCGGCCTTGGTCATGTCCTTGGATAACGGCCTGATCCAGCGAAACCAGGCCGCAGTGAACCCCGCCGAGGACAGAACCCATAACAGCAACTGCCATTTAAGCTCCGGATCGAACCCAACCCAGGAAAGCAGACCAACCAGCAAGGCTCCAAGACCGAACCAGATGATGGTAAATGAGGGAATAAACAATTCAGCCAGAATCAAAATCATTCCGAATACCAGCCAATGCCAGTAAAGAAGTTGGAACGCCACTCTCGTATCTCCTTTATTTATGAGAACCCGCTAACCGCTTAATTCTCAATGTCCAGACTGTCTATCGACAGGGAATCTGACGTGAATATTTCACGCGGGATGAGCTCCTTGTCCAAATCGCTATCGGGATCGCTATCGGGATCGCTATCGGGATCGACCATCGAAATCGTTCTTGTCATTCCCGCGCTGCATGATGTGCCGGGAAAATGAATGCGGGATTCACATGCCATTCTAGAGGATTATCCGAATCTTGCAATCTTGAAAGACCCCAAGGGCGCAGGGAATAACGAAAAGGATCAGGAGGAAAAGCCAGCAATATGGGTTCATGAGGAAAACTCTCATGTCGTTTGGCATCGAAGGTTGAAAACAACCAAGACCCGCCTGCGAGGATCAAGTCTTCACGTTGACCCAGTTCTCAACCTTGAGGCCCGGGACTCTTGCAAATTCCTTCACATTGTTCGTCACCAAAACAGCCCCCAGAGAGAAGGCATGTGCGGCGATAAGCAAATCCATCGCTCCGATAATCTTCCCCTGTTGCTCCAGTGATGCCCGAATAATCCCGCAGGACTGCGTCGCTGCTTCACCGAACGGCAGAACTTCAATAGGAATCAGGAATTCAGATAGCGCTTCAGAATTGCGCGGTGGCGTCTGGCTTTTTGCGACCCCATATTGAAGCTCAGCCAGGGTGATGGATGAAATTCCGATATCTCCTGGATGGTATTGCTGAAAATGGCGCAACACCTCGTCTGGCTTGCGCTTGATGATGTAAATACAGATATTGGTGTCGAGCAGGAGCATCAGAAATCTTCCCGATTTTCCAGCTGGGGTTGGAAACGATCGGCCATAAAATCAGGCGAGAATTTATCCAGACTCGCCAAAAGGGTGTCCCATGACCCGGACATCGGGATCAACTGGACCACATTTCCGGTCTGCTTGATATAAACTTCCTGACCGTCCATACGGAACTCTTTGGGCAACCTGACGGCCTGACTTTTGCCATTCTGAAATAATTTTGCAGTTTTCATCGACGCCTCCATTTTTAGCATATATCAAGAATATATACTTTTTGGAGAAATGGCAAGTCCTGCGTAAAATAACCGGCTGTCTCGCGTCAACTATCTTGTCCGGTTTGACGACAATTAAGATGGCCGGTTGAGTTTCGTTATTTTCTCAGGTGTTGCTTCTTCCGATAGCTCCCCCCTTCGATTTCAATAATGCTGGCATGATGAATAATCCGGTCGATCGCGGCCACAGTCATCAACGCATCGGGAAAGATTTGATCCCATTGACTGAAGGGCTGGTTTGAGGTGATGATCAGGCTACCGCTTTCGTAGCGATGAAGGAGTTCCGGGGACAGTTTAGAATGGCGCTAGTTTAAGCTTTTTTTAGTGCAAAATGGAGTAAACTCGGGACTGTCGCCAGCTCCACCGGGGGCTGTCCCAGATGTTTACGGGGCAAGGAGCGATGCCGGTTCGCGTCGCAAAATCCCGGGACAGCCCCCATGCGGGGACAGTCCCGGTTTTGCTGGTGGCTCTCCTTAAACTAGCGCCATTCGGGACAGTTTATATAATTCCCCTCTCTAACTGCCAGCGAACCTCGTCCTTTTCAAAAGACCAACCGAACCGAGCTGTCATTGAGGCGGTCAACAAGGGCCCGGCCTTTCAGTACCAGTCTTCAATGTTTATCCCTTCAACTCTGCTGAATTCTTTGGTGTTATGGGTCACCAATGTCGCATTTGAACTCAAGGCGATTCCCGCAATCAGAGTATCGTATGGGCCTATTGGTGTGCCTGATTTTTCCAGTTTTGCCCTGATCGCTGCGGCCGCTTCGGCTTCTTTTTTGGCAAAAGGCAAAATTACAATGCGTGATATGAGGGTTTCTAATTGTTGTTGCCTTGTTTGGGGATTACTTGATTTCGCGATGCCGACTTCAAGTTCGTAAAGAACGATGGCGGGGATGGCAATATCCTTGGGGGATTTGGATAACAATGTGCTCGCGACATTGCCCATATCTTTGAAAAAATAAATCAGGGTATTGGTGTCAAGGAGATACAATTTTAAAGTTCCTCCCTGGGGGAGTCATGACCAAGGTCCGCTCTGATTTCTTCGATGGTTGGAAAATCGTTTTTCCAGCTACCAGCCAAGGTGAAGATATCTTGAGGCCATTCCGTTTGCACCTTTTCTTCGATAACCCCGGCAATCCATTTGCTGACGGATAAATGGCTGGATTTAGCCGCTTTTTTCAATTTGCTTTCAGTCTCATTGTCGAGATAGATCGTGACTTGACCCATAATCTCACCTCACCGGAATATGTTTTTAAGTATAATTGTATTTATAATTAAGATGGGGTTTTCTGTCAAGTTTCCTTTACAGCGTTGGCGGAAAAGAGAAACCCGCCACTGCTTTATTCAGCATCACCCGTAACCCCTAGAGGACGTAGCCGATATTTTGACATTTATCCGGACAGAAAGGCTGGTGTTCTGGAGATATTCAACCAAACTCACTGCCAAAACAAAAAAACCGCACCACTGTCATCAACAGCAAGCACGGCTTCCCAATCTTTCCTCCAAATCCCAACTCCATTGCAAACCCTCAACCCGTTAAAGTTCACACACCCTAATCCATTCCCACCCGTCACTCAAGAAAAATCTCCCCCCAAACACAAGTTACGGGCTCGGAGCTCCAAGCTCAACGGATCACATGCGTTGGTATGGCGTATGATGTTTACCGTTTCCGTTATCTGTCGAGAGACGCTACCGCTGCTGCCAAGGGGGCTAACGGCAAAAAGAGCGTGAGAGGTTTATCCGGCAAGGGGATAAAGCCATGTTGTTCATAGTATTCGCGGGCACCCTGATTTTTTGCATCCACGAAAAATCCGATGATGCCGATATTCTCGGATACGGACAGGGTGCGCCGCATTGCCTCAACCATCATGATCCCGCCGAGGCCTTTGCGTTGTCGGTCGACTGAAACTGCAAGACGAGCTAATCTGGCCGCCGGGGCCTTGTCCGGGTATTTCCTGGCGTATTTTGATGGCAGGTCAGTCAGCTCCTTCAGCGAAATGGAAATAGCCTGTCACATGAAGGTTCATATGTTTTGCCTCAGGTGGAAGTGGAGAATAGCTCCCGTTGAGTTAGTGAGTTAAAATTCCCCCCGATTGGAGTTGTCCAAATCGCTATCGGGATCGCTATCGTTTTTGCCATTGCCACATGCTAAAAGACTAACTGAACTTGCAATCATGGATTGCCTGACCCAAAAGATTCTCTCTTTGGGTAACAACTGCTCTTCTATCATTCCGTAGAGAATATATTAAATTTCCAGCGCAAACCGGATCGCCTGTGACAATTCGTCCAGCTGCGCAGCAGACAGGGTCGTGATCAGGGCACCGATCCTGCCCTTGGAAACGGTCTGAATGTGATCACAATTGATGGCGCAGTCTTTGGGCATGGTGTCCTTGCCGGACAGGAAAACTTCGCTCGGGATATCGCGAATTGTCGAGGAAATCGGGGCGATGGTGACTTCACCCAGGTAGTCGATCACCGACGATCGCGACAGGATGACCACCGGCCGTTTTTTGTCCGGCAAGGTGAAACGATACCAGCGTACCTCGCCGCGCTTCATGCGTCACCCCACTCCTGCTCGTCTTCCCAGACGCTGAACTCGGCGGCGGTGACCGGCTGCTGGCGATAGCCCTGGCGATGCTTCTCTTCAAGTTGCCGGGTTTTGTATTTGTCCAGGGCGTCGCGCAGGGCGTCGCGGGCGAACGCGGAGCGGCTGGTGTGCAGCTGTTTGACCAGTTTGTCGACATCATCGACCAGCTCATCGTCAAGGGTCATCTGAATGGTCTTCATAAAAGCCTCCCTGATGTGGGTGTTTATAGCTAGATTAATCCACAGACTAGTAACGGTCAAGATATAAAACCCCTTGATCACAAAATACTGAGGCAAGTTAAGTGAGTTACTCGGATTCCGTAGAGTATTCCAGGTTGCGCAAAGGAAGGCGGGATTTACTGGCACGATCACAAACAAATCCCCCTTTTTCAAAGGGAGACTTGTATGGCGCGAAAGATTGGTCTAATCATAATGGGCGTCTCACCCTTTACCAACTTCACACCTTCCCTTTTAGCTCACCATATGCCATCATAAATCATGACTACCGACGCCACCCTCTCCACTGCCATCAGCCGCCATCAGGTCACTATCAGCCAGAATGATTATGATCAAATGTGTATGCTGGTTCGCGACCTTGACCGGCTGAGCACCCTCCCCGGCTACCACGCACTGCTCGCAGACCGACTGCCGGAGGTTGCCAGATTCGATCCCGGCCAGCAGGCGGTGCTGCTCGGCTACGATTTCCATCTCACTCCCGACGGTCCGCGCCTGATTGAGGTCAACAGCAACGCTGGCGGGCTGCTGCTGGCGACACGTGCTATACACGGTCAGGAACTGGTGCGCTTCGGTGAACTGGATCAGATCCTCTGGACAGCCTTCTGTGCCGAATATGCGGCCTGCGCACACGATGACAGCGCGACCCCACAGCACATTGCCATCATCGACGAAAACCCCGAGGAGCAGTTTCTTTATCCGGAGTTAATGGCCTTCGCCGCCTTGTTTCGTGAGCGGGGGTGTCAGGTCGTCATCACGGACCCGACCCACCTGAGCGCGGATCAAAACGGACTCTGTCACGACGGCCAAAAGATTGATCTGATCTATAACCGCCATTGTGATTTCCTTTTGAAAAGTTCCGCGCTGGCAGAGATCCGCGCCGCATATCTTAACGGCACCGTCTGCCTCACCCCCAACCCGCGCGGCTTCGCGCTGCTCAGCGACAAGGAACGCCTGGTCTGTTGGTCGGATCAGGCCCGGCTGCAACAGGCCGGGCTTGAACCGGCAACAGCACGACGCATCGCGACGCTGGTGCCGGAAGCACACCTGCTGGCCGACCTTGACCCGGATGAATGCTGGCAGCAACGCAAGCAACGAGTGTTTAAACCGGTTGACGCCTACGCCAGCCGGGGGGTTTATACCGGCGAAAAGTTGTCGCGGAAAAAATTCGCCGAGCTTGACCCCGCCATCACGCTGGTTCAGCAGCTGGCACCGCCGTCGCTCACAGAGACGGCGGACGGCGAGTTTAAAACCGACTTGCGCCTCTTTGCCCGACGCGACCAGATCATCGCCCTCACCGCCCGCCTCTATCGCGGCCAGGTGACCAACCTGCGCACCGAAGGGGGCGGGTTCGCGGCGGTGCAGATAACAGCGGAGGCGCCTCATGCTGACGTCGCAACTTCTGCTTGACCCAAAACTGTTTCATCCGGTTCGACCGGACGTTACTCAGGGGGTTTACGGGTATACCTTCTGCTCCGCGCCGATCCGGGTCACCCTGACCCGCATTGATACCGGTGGCGGCTTTGCCCCGCACGGTGATCGTTACGGGCACATCTTTATCTTTCTGTCCGGGGGAGGGGAGGTGCTCATTGGAACGACAAAGCAACGGATTGAAGCGGGGGGGATCTGGACCATTCCGGCGGGGACGATTCACGCCATCAGCAACGATCAGGAGCAGGCGTTGCTGTTACTCAGCTGCAATGTGCCGATCACCTATCCGCTGGACGTGCTGCTGAACAATCTACGTGCAGAAATTCCGGCAGACCTGCCGGATGAGCATTTTGACCCGCTCTATGCCACAGATAATTTTCTGCTCGAACGGATCGTGTCACGCGGCCACGCCACGGCGCCCGGCAGCTGGTATCAACAGGAGCGCCCGGAATGGGTGTACCTTCTTTGCGGGGGCGCGCGGCTGGCGTTTGATCATGCAAAACCGTGCACTCTTGCCCCCGGCGATCAGCTCCTGTTACCGGCGGGTCTGCGGCATCGTGTTGACTGGACCGCCCCCGAGGCCGATACGATCTGGCTGGCACTGCACTTCATCCCGGAATAAAACCACTTCAGTTCCCCGCGTCATCCCCGCGGCGACGCAATTTCTGAATATGTCCGTGAACGCCGCGTTGCAGACTGACGAACACCGCTTCGAGGATATTGACCCCGACCAGACCCCCGACAGTCAACAGTTATCGTTCGAGACCGACGATGCCACCACAGATAAAGGTAGTCAGCAGGCCGCTCGAGTGCAGACTTCATCAGCCGCCGTCCGACACCGCTCCCCTGCCGCGCGCTCCGGGAAGAGACGGGGCGGCTGGGGGGCGAAGAGCGATGTTTTTTCAAGTTCCTGCAAAAGCGTCCGCACCCGTACCGGCGCTTCGACATAGCCACGTTCACGGACATGGTGAATATCGTGGCGATCATTCACCACCAGCGCAATCCGTTGGTGGCGGGCGGTGCTGGGACGCGTTTCAGTGATTGCTTTTTTGCGGCAACGTGGCGCGCGCAGAGCAACCGGCCCCTCCGGGAAAGAATTAACGACGAGGGCAATATATTCCGGCGTGCACAGATCGCCGTAGCGCCGCTCCAGAATCGCCCGAACGATGGTCGGGCGGCGCTTCCCGGCAGCGGCTCGGGCTGACCGAGGGGATCGAAGACCAGATAGGGTGGATTGTCGTCATCCGGCTTGAGCGGTGTTTCGTAGGCGGTACCGATGCCCCCTCCGGTGGTGCATTTGGCGGCGAAAATGTAATCGAGAAAACAGAACGTCAGATTCGCTTCATGCGAAAGAAGGGCAAACCCCTGCACCCGCTGACGCCCGTCCTCGGCCACATAAAGAACCGAGCGAAACCCCTGTTTGCGCGGGTTGTGCAGCAGCTCGGGAATTTTGTCGATGTCACGCTGGGCAAGGAGCGGAAACTGCTCGCGCAGGATCTGGCGAAGCTGGCTGAAAGCTGCTTGGTTGACCGGACGCAGGTCATCGTAAATACGGCGGATCCGAAACATGGTAATACCTCACAGGGGGGAAATAGCCGCCAGATGTAACCGTTGCCCTTTGGTAAGCCCCTCATCCTTATAACCGCATTTTGTCACCTGTCAACCGTGACCGAACTCCTCACGCCTCTGTAAAAAAACAGGGACCGCCCCATCCGGAACGGCCCCTGCGTTGCTGATTTTTTACCGCTCAGCGATGTTCAAATTTTGCCGGGCGTTTTTCCAGAAAGGCGAGCATCCCTTCCTTCTGATCGTACGACGCGAAACACAGCCCGAACTGCTCGGCCTCGTAGGCGCAGGCGCGATTGAGATCCATCGAATAGCCGTTATTGATCGCCTGTTTCGCCAGACCGATGGCGACGGAGCTTTTTTCGGCAATTGACGCCGCCAGTTTCCGGGCTTCGCTCATCAGCTCGGCCGCCGGAACGACGATGTCCGTTAGACCGATGCGCAGCGCCTCGGCGGCGTCAATCATCTCGCCGGTATAAATCATTTTACGCGCCGCACCGAGACCGACCAGCCGCGCCAGCCGCTGAGTGCCGCCGAAGCCGGGGATGATACCGATCTTGATTTCCGGTTGACCGAACCGGGCATGCTCAGAGGCGATACGGATATCGCAGCACATCGCCAGCTCGCACCCACCCCCCAGGACATAGCCGTTAATCGCACAGATCACCGGGGTTGCGCAGCCCTCAATCTGGCGATAGATATCCTGCGACTTGAGCGCGACCGCGCGCGCCTCAAAAGCGCCCAGCGGCTGCATCCCGGCGATATCGCCCCCCGCCATAAAGGCCTTTTCCCCCGACCCGGTGAGGATAATCGCGCCGACGTCGGTCGCTCCGGCAAGCTCCGTCATGATGCGCCCAAAGTCCTCCATCATCGGCTGCGACATGGCATTGAGCGCCTTGGGATTGTCAATCGTCACGACGGCTACGCGGCCATCGATTTCAACCTGAAAATTATCGTAGTTCATATTAAGCTCCTGATTGTTTAAAAAGTTTCACCACGAAGGGCACGAAGAACACGAAGAAAACCTTTTTTAACAGGGATGAACAGAATGAAAGGGATAATGGCAAAAACCAAAACCACGTAGAGTTTTCTGGATTTAAACCAACAGTAACTATTCACCTGCCCGTCCAAGGGTCGTCATCCCCGAGTGATCCTGTCGGGGATCCAGACGTTCAACCTTGAAAACCCTGGATTCCGGCTGAAATCTTGCCGGAATGACGCTGTAGGAGTCGCCTTCAGGCGCGATGGTTCGCGGCTAAAGCTGCTCCTACAGAAGAGCTGAACAGTTACAATGGCAAAAACCAAAACCACTTCTAGTTTTCTGGGTTTAAACCAACAATGCCTTTATGTTCCCTGAGTTATCCCTTGCATCCACTCTATCCCTGTTCAATAGCGTTTGTTTCGTGTGCTTCAGTGAGCAACGCGAACGGGAAAAACCTATTTGTCGAGATTAACCAGGGTCCGACCGCGCAACCCTCCCTTGAGGATCGCAGCGATTTTGTCATCAAGTTCACTCAGACCACACTCGGTGGTCAAAGCCTCCAGCTGGGGCGGTTTCCATTCTGCCGCCAGTTTGTCCCAGACCTTGTGCCGCGGCTTGAGCGGACACTCAACCGAATCGATCCCGATCAGGCGCACACCACGTAGTATGAAGGGGAAGACGTTGACATTGAGGTCGGGGGAACCGACCAGTCCGCAGCAGGTCACCACCCCGCCATATCTGGTCGCCTTGAGCGCCGTCGCCAGGGTGTCGCCGCCGACGCAGTCGATCACCCCCGCCCAGCGCTCCTTGAGTATCGGCCGTTCCTGCCCGGCAAGGACCGCCGCGCGGTCGATGACTTCAGTGGCACCGAGACTTTTGAGAAACGCGGCCTCCGACGCCTTGCCGGTTGCGGCAACAACCGTGTAACCCAGTTTACCGAGAATCGCCACCGCCACCGAACCGACCCCGCCGGTCGCCCCGGTGACCAGTATTTCGCCGTCCTCCGGCTTGACCAGATTGATCAACCGCAGCACCGAGAGCCCGGCGGTAAATCCGGCCGTGCCGATGATCATGCATTCGCGCGAGGTCAACCCGGCAGGAACCTTCAGCGCCCAAGTCGAAGGGACACGCACATATTGGCCGTAACCGCCGGGCGTATTCATGCCGAGATCAAAGCCGGTCAACACCACTTCATCCCCCGGCGAAAAACTGGCATCGCTGCACTCAACCACCTCACCGGCGGCGTCAATCCCCGGAGTATGCGGATAATTGCGCGTAACCCCTTTGTTGCCGATCGCCGAAAGCGCATCTTTATAATTCAACGACGAGTAGCGCACCCGCACCAGCAGCTTGCCCGGAGGCAGATCATCGATTGTGCGTTCGACAATCGAACGGGTATAGGTTTTCGGCGCGGATTCTTCGACCAGCATGGCCTTGAAAGAAGTAGACATTGAGTTCTCCTGTTGGTTGAAAGGGTGACTATCAGTTAACCAGATTTGTGTGTGAACGCAACAACCGTCTTGACATAGGCTCCAGACTAGGTGCAACATATAATTTAGTCAAGTACCTACTTTTTAGTTTTGTAGTACCCTTAAAGATACTATTGGAGGCCAACGTGAAGCAGATTCTCTGTCAGCCGGTAGAACTGAACGACGGTCAAGCTCCCGGCGATTATCGCTGCACCGTCGCCGTTACCCTCGATGTTATCGGCGGCAAATGGAAAGCGGTGATCCTCTGGCACCTGACCTTCAAGACCCTCCGTTTCAGTCAGCTGCGGCGACGGCTGCCCGGCATCACCCAGAAAATGCTCACCCAGCAGTTGCGCGAGCTGGAACGCAATGGCGTGGTTCACCGCGAAGTCTTCGCCGAAGTACCCCCGCGCGTCGAATATTCACTAACCGACAGCGGTCGCAGTTTGCAGCCGATCCTGCAACTGATGTGCGAATGGGGAAAGGGCTTCTCTACCCCCCAAGCAGACGCATAGCGACTGGCGCAGCACGTCGCGCTGTGGCATAATGGGCCGGGCTTTTCTGTATCGGATTTGGGGGAGGCCACTATTTCACTATAAATCAGGCATTTCAGCATGTGTTGAAACTGGCGATTTTGATAAACGCCTGGTTTTTGGTGACGAAAGAATGATTGATAACCGTGTCGAAATCGACACCTTATGGATAAAGAGAGGTGCTGATGACAAAAAAGGCGCAGATACTTGCGCTACCAGTGAAGTTATCGAGTTTTTAAGAGCCCGCTATTTATCTTTTAGCCATTAGTCAATTTATTGCACTAACTGAAAATTTGTCCCTTTTAGGAAATTCCATGAACGCCGTTGAAATTGAATCCGCTGTCTCTGACCTGGCGCTGAAACCGTTTGATGCAGACGAGTTTCCGTTTGCCTTTCTGCGCGCGTTTGGCAATAAGGAGACGACCCTCAAGCGCCTGCGCTCGGGAGCGTCGAATAAGTCCGATCTGGGTGGCGTTCTCCAGACCAACAACATTCATATCGCCGTCGCAGGGCCTGGCGAGGTGACCCAGACCCTCACGGCACTGAAAGCAAGCCCGGCCACAAGCAAGGCCAAGGCGCGCTTTATTCTCTCAACCGACGGAGTGGATTTTGAGGCCGAGGATCTGGAGTGCGGCGAGACGGTTGCCTGTGCCTACCCAGACTTCCCCGATCATTTCGGTTTCTTCCTGCCGCTGGCCGGCATCACGACAGTCAAACAGCTCCGTGACAGTTCCTTTGACATCCGGGCCACCAGCCGCCTCAACCGACTTTACGTCGAATTGCTGAAAGACAACCCAAAATGGGGGAGCGCCGAACGTCGGCATGAGATGAACCATTTCATGGCGCGGCTGATCTTCTGCTTCTTCGCCGAGGATACAGACATCTTCAAAGACGCCGGTCTGTTCACCGGGACCATCGAGCGCATGAGCGAGCGGGACTCGTCGAACACCCACGAGGTGATCGGCGAAATATTCCGCGCCATGAACACCCGGTATGCCGATCGGGATGCGTCAGAGCCTCTTGCTCAACTCCCCAAAAATCCCCTCCCCCCTGGCGGGGGAGGGTTAGGGTGGGGGGGGAATAGCCATGAAAGCAGCATGTTGCAGCTTCACCCACCCCCCAGCCCCCTCCCGTCAAGGGAGGGGGAGCGTATTTCTAATGATTTTGCAAGAGCGGCGGCAAACATTCCCCGTTGGGCCGACCCCTTTCCCTACGTCAATGGCGGGCTCTTCTCGGGGAGCGTGGAGGTGCCGCGCTTCAGCAAGATTGCCCGTTCCTACCTGCTGCACATCGGCAGCCTCGACTGGACCCGGATCAACCCGGACATCTTCGGCTCCATGATCCAGGCGGTGGCCGATGACGAGGAACGCGGCGAGCTGGGGATGCACTACACCAGCGTGCCGAATATCCTCAAGGTTCTGAATCCCCTGTTTCTCGACGAACTGCGGGCGCGGCTTGAAGAGGCGGAAGACAACCCGCGCATGCTGCTCAATCTGCGCAAGCGGATGGCGCGGATCAGGGTGTTCGACCCGGCCTGTGGCTCGGGCAACTTTCTGGTCATCGCCTACAAGCAGATGCGCGAGATTGAGAACGCCATCAACCAGCGACGCGGCGAACCGGGGCGCAAGAGCGACATTCCGCTGACCAACTTCCGTGGTATCGAGCTGCGGGATTTCGCCGCAGAAGTTGCCCGTCTGGCGCTCATCATCGCTGAGTATCAATGTGATCTGCTCTATCGCGGGCAGAAGGAAGCGCTGGACGACTTTTTGCCGCTCAATGCGCAGAACTGGATTACCTGCGGTAATGCCCTGCGGCTCGACTGGTTGAGTGTGTGCCCGCCGACCGGGGCCGGGGTAAAGTTGCTGGGGGATGATCTTTTCAGCACACCGCTGGATCAGGCGCAGATTGATTTTGAGAATGAGGGGGGGGAGACCTATATCTGCGGGAACCCGCCGTACATCTGGGCAAACAATCAGACTGTAGAGCAAAAACATGAATTACTCTCTCTTCAGGAGCAATTCGGAACAAAGTTTAAGGGATTGGACTACGTTTCTGGATGGCTTTATAAATATGCTCTTTATTCAAGGCATGCAGAGAGTGATGCGGCTTTTGTTACGACAAACTCTATAGCTCAGGGAGAACAAGTTGATCCACTTTGGAGTGCCCTCCTAGCTGATGGATGTTCAATCTCCTTTGCATACAGATCATTTAAGTGGCAAAACCTCGCAAAGGGTAATGCCGGGGTCTCCGTTGTGATAGTTGGGTTGACACGCAGTCCCAACAAACTTAAACGCCTTTACCATTCAGGCGAGTGCATCAACACCTCAAACATATCTCCGTATTTGTTGGCAATGGATAATATTTGGGTTAGGCCGTCACCCGAACCACTAAATAATTTACTACCGATGTCTTACGGTAGTAAGCCTGTTTGTGGTGGTGGTTTAACCTTGTCTCTTGAAGAAGCAAAAGATCTTGTAGATCGCGAGCCAAATGCTAAAGCATTCGTGAGGTTTTTTATTGGTTCGGACGAAATTTTTTCGGGTAAGCTGCGTAAGTGTTTATGGATCAACGATGAGGACGTGGCCACAAGTACAGCCCTGAAAGGACTTGCCGACCGTCTGCAAATTGTGAAAGAAAGTAGGAGCAAAAGTAAAAAGAAACAGACCCGCGACTATGCTGAGTTACCGCATCGCTTTGTAGAACGACGACGAACAGAACAAAATTTTATTGCTCTACCGTGTGTTTCCTCTGAATCTCGGGAATATCTCACGCCAGTTTTCTTAAATAATGATTCTATTATTTCAAATCGATGCTTTGGCGCATATGGTGTGCCTGTTTGGTACGTTGCGATCATATCTTCACGGTTACATTATTGCTGGTGTGAAACGACCAGCGGAAAGTTAGAAACACGGCTAAATTATTCCAATACGTTGACATGGAACACCTTCCCCGTTCCATCCCTCACCGAAAAGAACAAAGCCGACCTCACCCGCTGCGCCGAGGAGATTCTGCTGGCGCGGGAATCCCATTTCCCGGCCACCATCGCTGACCTTTACAATCCGGAAAATATGCCCGCCGACCTGCGCCAGGCCCACGAACGCAACGACGAGGTGCTGGAGCGGATCTACATCGGTCGGCGCTTCCGCAACGATACGGAACGGCTGGAGAAGCTGTTCGAGCTGTATACGAAGATGACGGCGGATGCGGTCAAGCCCGCCATGAAAGGCACACGGGGGAAGAGAGCATGAGCGATACGCCTGTCAGCCTGACTCCGCCCCCCGATGGCTATGCCGATTGGCTGGCTGATCTCAAGGGGCACATCCATACTGCCCAGCAGCGCGCCACTCTGGCGGTCAACCGCGAACTGGTGCTGCTCTACTGGCAGATCGGTCGCGACATTTTGACGCGTCAGGCCGAGCAGGGGTGGGGTGCCAGGGTGATTGAGCGGCTGGCCCATGACTTGCGCGCCGCCTTTCCCGACATGAAGGGGTTTTCGCCTCGCAACCTCAAGTACATGCGCGCCTTTGCCGAGGCCTGGCCGAATGCGGAATTTGTGCAAGAGGTGCTTGCACAATTGCCCTGGTATCACCAGTTGGCGCTTCTGGACAAGTTGGGCACCCCGGAAAGCCGTCGCTGGTACGCCGCCAAGGCCATTGAGCACAACTGGTCGCGTAATATTCTGGTGATGCAGATCGAAACCCGGCTGCTGGAACGTAGCGGCACGGCAGTCACAAACTTTGCCGCCAACCTGCCAGCGCCGCAATCCGACCTGGCGCGGGAGTCCCTGAAAGATCCGTATCGTTTCGACTTTCTCGGACTGACAGACGATGCACAGGAACGCGAGATCGAAAACGCCCTGGTGAAGCATGTCACCGAATTTTTGCTGGAGCTGGGGGCTGGCTTTGCGTTTGTCGGGCGACAGGTACTGCTGGATGTTGGCGGTGACGAGTTTTTTATCGACTTGCTGTTCTATCACCTCAAGCTGCGCTGTTATGTCGTGATCGAACTTAAAGGGGGCAAGTTCAAGCCCGAGCATCTGGGTCAGTTGAGCTTTTATCTAACGGCGGTGGATGCCCAGATCAAACATCCGCAGGATGCCCCCACCATCGGCCTGCTCCTGTGCAAAAGCAAGAACAAGGTGGTGGCCGAATACGCGCTACGCGATAATTCCAAACCTATCGGTGTTGCGGAATATCAACTGGTGGAGTCCTTACCTCAGGAGTTGCAAACCAGCTTGCCCAGCATCGAACAGATCGAACGCGAACTGTCCGAATCGGACGCAGCTATGGATGACGACTCAGGAGAGCGATAGCCCTTTAATTGGCCCAAAGAATGAGCGGTTATAAGCGCTTATAAGCGGATATAAGCAATTGCATGAAAGGAAATGTTGCATGATACAGGTTCAATCCATTCCGTCCGTTTCGGTGCAATATGCCGGCAATGGAAGCTCGACCAGAGCGAACGAACTCGGCATGCGGCCGATGCAGGAGCGTGTTTTCGAGCGGCGCGGCGAGCAGTACCTGCTGATCAAGTCGCCCCCCGCCTCCGGCAAGAGCCGGGCGCTGATGTTTGTTGCGCTGGATAAGCTCCATAATCAGGGGCTCAAACAGGCGATCATTGTTGTGCCGGAGAAGACCATCGGTGCGAGCTTCAACGATGAACCGCTGAGTGAATCCGGCTTCTGGGCCGATTGGCGCGTGGAGCCGAAATGGAACCTGTGCAACGCCCCCGGCACGGACAATGGCGGCAAGGTCAAATCGGTGGGTGCATTTCTCGAAAGTGGGGACAAGGTGCTGGTCTGTACCCATGCTACTTTCCGTTTCGCCGTTGATCAGTTCGGGGTAGCGGCGTTCGATGACCGGTTGATTGCGGTGGATGAATTTCACCATGTTTCAAGCAATCCCGACAACAAGCTCGGACTGTATCTTGGACAGTTCATTGCCCGTGACCGGGTGCATATCGTCGCCATGACCGGTTCGTACTTCCGGGGTGATGCCGAAGCGGTATTGGCTCCGCAGGATGAATCCAGGTTCGATACCGTCACCTACACCTACTATGAACAGCTCAACGGTTACGAGTACCTGAAGCGGCTCGATATCGGTTACTTCTTCTACTCCGGCTCCTATGCCGATGACATCCTCGAAGTACTGGACCCAGCAGAGAAGACTATTATCCACATCCCGAACGTCAATTCCCGCGAGAGTACTAAAGACAAGATCCGGGAAGTCGAGCATATCATCGAGGAACTGGGTGAATGGCAAGGGACGGACCCCGCGACCGGATTTCAGTTGGTCAAGACTGCTGGGGGCCGAGTTCTGCGGATCGCCGACCTGGTAGACGATGATTCCGCTAAGCGCGACAAGGTTTCCGCCGCACTCAAAGACCCGGCGCAGAAGAATAACCGCGATCACGTCGACATCATCATCGCCCTGGGTATGGCAAAGGAAGGTTTTGACTGGATCTGGTGCGAGCATGCGCTGACGGTGGGCTATCGGTCGAGCCTTACGGAAATCGTGCAGATCATTGGCCGCGCCACTCGCGACGCGCCCGGCAAGACGCACGCCCGCTTTACCAACCTGATCGCCGAGCCAGACGCCGCCGAGCAAGCCGTGACCGAGGCGGTGAACGATACCTTGAAGGCCATCGCCGCAAGTTTGCTGATGGAGCAGGTCTTGGCACCACGCTTCGAGTTCAGGCCGAAGAATCTGGAGAGTGGTCCGGTGCAAGGATTCGACTACGGCGACACCGGTTATGACCCCGGCAAGTGCAATATCGGCGTGAACGAAGATACGGGGCGCTATCTGATCGAAATCAAAGGCCTCGCGGAACCAAAAAGCAATGAGGCGGTGCGTATTTGTCAGGAGGACCTGAACGAAGTCATCGCAACCTTTGTGCAGGATAAGACCACCATCGAACGGGGCTTGTTTGACGAAGAGCTGGTGCCCGAGGAATTGACTCAGGTCCGCATGGGCAAGATCATCAAGGAAAAGTACCCGGACCTTGACGCGGAAGATCAGGAGGCGGTGCGCCAGCATGCTGTCGCTGCGATTAATCTGGTGCAGCAGGCCAAGCAACTCGCAACCGGCGATGGGAACCTAAGCACCAGCGAGCCGGCCGCCAATACCGCCCTGATCTCCGGCGTGCGTAAGTTCGCCATGGATGTGCGCGAACTGGACATTGACCTCATTGACCGCATCAATCCATTTAGCGAAGCTTATGCGATTCTCGCCAAGGCAATAAGTGAGGAGAGTTTGAAACAGGTCGCAGCAGTCATTGCGGCCAAGCGTACGAGCCTCACTCCAGAGGATGCCAAGGAACTTGCGGTTCGTGCTGTAAAATTCAAGAAAGAGCGGGGGCGGTTGCCGTCAATCAGTTCAGCGGATGCCTGGGAGAAACGAATGGCCGAAGGTGCAGCTGCCTTCGTTCGTTTTAAGGATGAGGGTCGCTATGATTGACTTGGACGAACTTCGTGCTGAACTCGACGAATTTGCCCAGCCAGAGAAGAAAGGTGGGCGCTCGCCACGTGAGGAACGTATTATTGCCGGATTCGAGGAAATTCAGCGATTTGTCGAACAACACGGCCGCGCTCCGCAACATGGGGAAGAGAAGGATATCTTCGAGCGGTTGTACGCCGTACGTCTTGATCGCTTGCGGGCACTGGAAGAGTACCATTCTCTTCTCGTGCCATTCGATCATCATGGGCTGTTGACCGGGGGCGAGGTTGTCCCGAGAGAGGCAGCAGAAACGATGGATGATGATGAGTTGCTCGCGGAACTTGAAGGTGCGGCCGGCTCTTCCGAAATGACCGAACTGCGCCATGTCCGCACGAGCGCGGAGAAACGCGCGGCCGAGGAAATTGCGAATCGTACAGTCTGTGAGGATTTTGAACAGTTCAAACGATTATTCGAAAAAGTAAAAGATGAGTTGAAGTCCGGCATGCGCCAGATGCGTTCCTTCCAGACCAGGGCTATGGACGAGATCCAGAGGGGAACGTTTTTTGTCGTCGGTGGTCAGATTGCCTATGTCGCCGAGGTGGGTGCAGAGTTCACTACGAAGTATGAGCGGCGTGATAGTCGGCTGCGCGTTATCTACGACAATGGAACTGAGAGCAACGTATTACAGCGTTCGCTCCAGCGGGCACTTCATCGCGATGCGGCGGCACGGCTGATCACCGATTCGAACGCTGGGCCGTTGTTCAGTGAAGCCTGGGAGGAGGATGACATTGAAAGCGGCACCATCTATGTGCTGCGCAGCTTGTCCGATCATCCCTTCATTGCCGAACATCGGGAACTGATACACAAAATTGGCGTCACCGGCGGCAAGGTTGAATCCCGGATTGCCAATGCGTGTCTTGATCCGACCTACCTGATGGCGGAGGTTGAAGTTGTTGCCAGCTACAAATTGGCCGGAATCAACCGTACCAAATTGGAGAATCTTTTCCATCGTATCTTTGCCAGCGCCCAGCTGGATCTCGTAATCAATGATCGCTTTGGAAATCCTGTGCGGCCCAGGGAATGGTTCCTTGTCCCCCTTCATGTGATTGATGAAGCCGTTGCGCTGATTCAAGACAGTTCAATCAACTCAATAAGTTACGATAAAAATACGGTTAAATTGAGTTTCAAAGCGATTTGATTAAAGTTGATTTAAACAAACTCACGTTTAGGTTCTCCCAGCAAGGCCGGGAGAACCTTGCGTACGAAGAATCTCTGAGGGCTAATAGCAAAACCATTTGCACAGCTCCGTCTACAGGAAAGCCGCACAACAAGGATTGAAACCAATGAGGAATGGTATCTGATGGGCTATCGCAATCTGCAGGACACTGTCGCCGACCTTGAGCGGCATGGCCAATTAATTCGCATCGACACCCCCGTTGATCCTCATCTGGAGGCGGGGGCGATTCAGCGCCGCGTCTATCAGGCGCAGGGACCGGCGCTCCTTTTTACCCGTGTCATCGGCAGCGACTTTCCACTCCTTGGCAACCTTTTTGGCACGCTGGATCGCGCCCGTTTCCTGTTTCGCGATACCCTCGCCACCATCCGCTCGCTGGTTGATCTGAAGCTCAACCCCATGCACCTGCTCAAGCATTCCGAGGATCTGTTCAGGGCGCCGCGCGGGGCCTGGCATCTGTTGCCGCACCAGGTCTCTGACGGGCCGATTCTGAGGCACCAGACGACCATCGACCAACTGCCGCATGTCGTCTCGTGGCCCGATGACGGCGGTGCCTTTATCACCCTGCCGCAGGTCTATTCGGAAGATCCGCGCCGTCCCGGTTTGCGTGCGTCCAACCTCGGCATGTACCGGGTGCAACTTTGTGGCAACGCCTATGAACCGAACCGGGAGGTCGGGCTCCACTATCAGATCCATCGCGGTATCGGCGTCCATCACGCCGCTGCGATTGAGCGCAACGAACCGCTCAAGGTCAATATCTTCATCGGCGGCCCACCGGCCCTCTCGGTCGCGGCGGTGATGCCGCTCCCCGAGGGGATGCCCGAGATGGCCTTCGCCGGACTCCTCGGCGGGCGGCGGCTGAGCACCATCTGCGGGGCGAACGGTCTGGCGATTCCGGCGGAAGCCGATTTCTGCATCTGCGGCACGATCGATCCGCAGCGCACCAAACCGGAAGGCCCGTTCGGCGACCATCTCGGTTATTACAGTCTGACCCACGACTTTCCGGTGCTGACCGTCGACCGCGTCTACCACCGTCCCGGCGCGATCTGGCCCTTCACCACCGTCGGCCGTCCACCGCAGGAAGACACCACCTTCGGCGCCTTCATCCATGAACTGACCGGCCCGCTGATCCCCGACGTGTTGCCGGGGGTCAAGGCGGTTCACGCTGTTGACGCCGCCGGAGTTCACCCGCTGCTCCTCGCTATCGGCAGCGAACGCTACGCCCCCTACGAGGAAGAACGCCGCCCCCGCGAGCTGCTGACCCAGGCCAACGCGATCCTCGGGCAGGGGCAACTCTCCCTTGCCAAATATCTGTTGATCGCCGCCGAGCAGGACGCCCCGAACCTCGACATCCACGACGTTGGCGCTTTTTTGCAGCATCTGCTCGCCCGGGCCGACTGGCGCCGTGACCTGCATTTTCAGACCGAAACCACGATCGACACCCTCGATTATTCCGGCACCGCCCTCAACGCCGGGTCCAAAGTTGTGATTGCCGCCACCGGCCCGGCGCGACGTGAACTGCCGATCGAACTGCCGACCGATCTCGGTCTGCCGGAAGGGTTCAGCGCCCCGCGCGTCGCCTTCCCCGGCATCCTCGCCATCGAAGGTCCCCCCTGCACCACCCGCCGCGGTCACGCCGATGTGCTCCTCGACATCTTTACCCGTTGCTACACCGCCGCCGACACCATCAACCGGATGCCGCTGATCGTCATCGTCGACGACAGCGCATTCGTTGCCCGCACGCTGGGGAACCTGCTCTGGACCGTCTTCACCCGCTCCAACCCGGCGGTCGATCTCTATGGTATCGACGCTTTCACCCGCTGTAAACATTGGGGTTGCAAAGGGTCACTGGTGATCGATGCCCGCCTCAAGCCGCATCACGCACCGCCATTGATCGATGATCCGGCGATTGAGAAAAAAGTTGATAGATTGGGGGAATCGGGCGGGGTATTGCACGGCATAATCTGATTTCCAGTGGTCCGCCGCGGTACAGATTCAGCATGGATTCAGGATTTTCAGTTTGCGTTATTTTACAAACCTTTGTTAAACTGAGCAGATTATCTTTTGACCGGCCTTCGCCGAGTGAGGAAAGATCCATGGCGCGGAAAATCTTCATCGCCGCTACCGGCCAAAACAGCGGTAAAACCACCACTTCACTGTCGTTGATGCACATGGCGCGGAAAAAATACCGGCGCGTCGGGTTCATCAAACCGATCGGACCAAAACCGGCGGTGTTTGACGGCATCAGTGCCGATAAAGATGCCATTGTCATGGCCCGGGTTTTCGGTCTGGAAGCGGACCTGCCGCTGATGTCCCCTTTTGTCCTCCACCCGGGCGATACCCGGCGGTTTTTTGATGGCGCACTGAACATGGAGGTCATCCGCGCCGATATCCTCTCGGCCATTGCCGCCCTCGACGCCAAATGTGACTTTCTCATTATCGAGGGAGCGGGCCACTCAGGAGTCGGGTCGGTGCTTGGCTTCGGCAATGCCCGTATTGCCAGGGCCGCTGGTGCCAAGGTATTGATGGTGGCTGGAGGCGGACTGGGAAATGTCGTCGACTCGGTGCACATGAATCTGGCGCTCTTTGAAAAAGAACAGGTGCCAGTCGCCGCGGTGCTGATCAACAAGATCATCGCCGAAAAACGTGAACGCACCCTCGACTATCTCAACCGGGCGTTTGCTGACGAGCCGTTCAAAGTGATCGGCGGCTTCAACTTCCAGCCGACCCTCGCCGACCCGACGCTGCAACGCATCGCCAATGTCCTGGAGATCGAGCTGCGGGCCAGTGCCGCAGAGGCCCAGCGGATTGTCCACAATGTCCAGATCGGCGCGGCCGCGACCCAGCGCGTCGCGGAATTACTCAAGGATTCAACGCTGGTTATTGTCAACAGCAGCCGCGATGAGCTGCTGGTAACGCTGGCCAACCTGTACCAGCTTGACGAATATCGCGAAAAAATCGCCGGCATCATCATCCCCGGTCGTGGCGACCCCAGTGATATTACCAACAAGATCGTGCTCCGCAGCCGCATCCCTTTCATGCGCGCCGGACGCACCTCGACCACGGTCTTTGAAATTATCAAGGAAGATGTTTCCAAGCTGACCGTCGAGGATACCCACAAGATTTCACTGGTCAAGGAATTGGCTGAAAAGCGTTTTGATTTTGATGCCATTGATGCCTTGCTCGATTGAGCGCTGCGCAGACAATGATGTCGAATCTACTTGAATTGGCTTGCAATCTGCATTAAGTTTCCATCGATAATATTTGGGCTGCTTCAACCTAACGGTTAATCAACAGCGAAGAATCGGCCTGAAGCAGCGATCCTGACAACCCTGGACATCCTTGAAACAATGGGAGTTTTCCTTGGCAAATCAAAAAGAAACCACATTTGCAAAAAAAGTTGCCGATTTTTTCTGTTCACTCAAGCTCACCATTTTCTGCCTTATTTCACTGGCAGTCACTTCGATCATCGGCACGGTGATTCAACAGAACAAACCGCGCGGCGAATATGTTCAGGTTTATGGTGAAAATCTGACAAATGTTTTTGAGAAGTTACAGATTATTGACATGTATCACGCCTGGTGGTTCCTGGGTCTATTGTTCCTCTTCTGCGTGAACCTGATCTCCTGTTCGATCAAACGTCTCCCGCAGATCATCACGTCAGTCAACAATCCGCCGCTTACTCCCGACGAAAGCTATTTTAAAAGCCTTACCGGGGCGAAAACGTTTGACAGCAAACTCCCCCCTGATCAGGCACGTGAACGGTTGAGCAACCTGCTGGGTGAACGCTTTGCCAAGGCGAAAACAACCAAAGCAGACGGAACGATTCACCTGTTTGCGCAGAAGATGCCCTGGGCGCGGTTCAGTGTCTATGTCACCCACTTTTCGATCCTGCTGATCTTTGTCGGGGCGATTATCGGCAATATCTGGGGATTCAAGGCTTACGTCAATATCGTCGAGGGCACTTCCGTTGACCAGGTCTGGAAACAAGGCGAAAAAAATCCGCTCAAACTCGGCTTCGAGGTACGCTGCGATGATTTTTCGGTGACTTTTTACGAGGGGGGACAACGCCCCAAGGAGTTTGCCAGCGTACTGGACGTTATCGACAACGGCCAGGAGGTGATCAGTAACCGCAAGATCGTCGTCAACGACCCGTTATCCTACAAAGGAATCACCTTCTACCAATCGAGTTACGGTTCGGCCGGAGCGGCAACGTTTAAAATGCGCGTTACTCCCAAGGGGGGCAGCGGACGGATTGTCACCGGGCAGGAAGGGGATCATATCCCCTTGCCCAACGGGGGATCGTTCGCCGTCAATGGTTACGCTGCCGAGTATCAGGGGTTCGGCCCGGCGGTACAGATGCATGTCAACACACCGGATGGCAAGCATGGCAACCCCTTCGTCGTCTTCCAGCGCCACCCGGAATTCGATGCCCGTCGCGGCGGCGATTATGCTTTCGCCCTGCTGGAATATAACGAGCTGCAATACACCGGTCTGCAAGTTAAAAAAGATCCGGGCGTCTGGGTTGTCTGGACAGGCTGTTTCCTGATGATCTTCGGCTCGATGGCTGCTTTTATGCTCGCCCACCGCCGCATCTGGATAGCCATTGTCGCGCGGGGTAACGGCTGCACCGTGCGCTTCGGTGGAACGACCCACCGCAATCGCGCCGCCTTTGACCTTTATCTGGACGAACTGACCACCGAAATCGAGTCCACCTTGAACGCCCCTGCGGGCGAGAAATAGAAGGAGATTTTAGCGATGACCAGTGTGCAACTCTTTAACCTCACCACAATCGGCTACTTCGTGGCGATGATCCTTTTTATCGCTTATCTGGTTACCCGCAGCCGCATCATTGCTCTGACCGCGACGATCGTTGCGTGGGTCGGCTTTGCGACCAATACTGCCGCGATTACCCTGCGCTGGTTCGAGGGGCGCGCCATGGGTTACAGCCAGGCTCCGTTGTCGAATCTGTATGAATCGATCGTGTTCTTCGCCTGGTCAATTCTGTTCATCTATCTGCTGATGGATCTGA
The DNA here is from genome assembly GCA_029210745.1 of Desulfuromonadales bacterium. Lineage (GTDB taxonomy): Bacteria > Desulfobacterota > Desulfuromonadia > Desulfuromonadales > JAHYIW01 > JAHYIW01. The sequence continues at coordinate 2,246 of JARGFI010000038.1, read as the reverse complement.
AATATCGTCAGCGGGCCGTCGGTGCTTTCGTTATGCCTTTTGCGTTTCTCGGCATGACCTGGGCGCAGCTGGGACTTAACGATGCGATTGAACCACTGGTTCCGGCACTCCAGAGCAACTGGCTGACCTATCACGTCATTACCTGCTTCCTCGGCTACGCGGCTTTCGCCGTGGCCTGCGGCGCGTCGATCATGTATCTGCTTATCGTCAACAAAAACCAGGAGAGTGGATTTTTCAGTATTTTTCCCTCCAGCAAGGTGCTTGACGACATCAACTACAAATCGATCATGATCGGTTTCCCGCTGCTGACCCTCGGCATCGTTACCGGGGCAGCGTGGGCGAACTATGCCTGGGGAACCTACTGGAGCTGGGACCCCAAGGAAACCTGGAGCCTGATCGTCTGGTTTATTTACGCGGCATTCCTGCATGCGCGTTTTACCCGCGGCTGGGCGGGGAAACGGGCTGCGTGGTTATCGATCTTCGGTTTTGCGGCAACGATCTTCTGCTACCTCGGCGTTAACCTGGTGCTTTCCGGACTGCATTCGTACGGGAGCTGACTTTCCTGTTGTGCTTCACGTCGAACACCCCCGATGCATTGTCGGGGGTGTTCGACGTTACGACAAGCGCACCTCTGAACAACACCCCCTGCCGCTATTTTTTACTGGCCACCGGCCTCTCCTTCCGCCATCATTGCCTGATCATGCGAACCTCGAAACCGGCACAACAATCGATCCCGATCAGCACTCTGCTCAGGGTCTTTCTCCCCTTTGCGCTGGGCTATTTCGTCTCCTACCTGTTGCGCACGATCAATGCTGTCATTGCCCCTGAGTTAACCGATGAACTCGGCATCGCCCCCGCCGATCTTGGCTTGTTGACCGCGACCTATCTCCTCGCTTTTGCCGCGTTTCAGCTGCCCCTCGGTGTCCTGCTTGATCGCTTCGGACCACGCCGGGTTGAAGCAACGCTGCTGCTCTTTGCCGCGCTCGGTGCATTTGTTTTCGCGCGGGCCGAAAGTCTGGATGGTTTGGTGATCGGGCGCGCCTTAATCGGCCTGGGAGTTTCGGCCTGCCTGATGGCGGCATTTAAAGCGTTTACCCTTTGGTTTCCACCGCAACGCCTGCCATTCGTCAACGGCGTACAGATGGTTTCCGGCGGGGCGGGGGCACTGGTCGCCACCGTTCCGGTCGCGAGTGCGCTGGCGTATACCGATTGGCGTGGCGTCTTCCTGACGATCAGTGTTTTAACCCTGATCGTCGCATTCATCGTCTGGCGGGTTGTGCCGGAAAAAAATTCCCCCGGCAGCGGGGAAAACTTGCGTGAACAGCTCACCGGGATCGGCGAGGTCTTTACCGATCGGACCTTCTGGCGCATTGAGAGCTGGTACCAATTTTTCGGACAGTGCATTAAGGTGGACAGCCACGCACTGACGAAAGAGAGGAACCCATCCATGAGTAAAACGAAACGCAAACGCTACTCCGCCGAGTTCAAGGCCAAGGTCGCTTTGGAGGCGATCAAGGGTGAGCAGACCATTCAGGAGCTGGGAAGCCGCTATGGGGTGCATCCCAACCAGATCACCAACTGGAAGCGACAGGCCATCGACAATATGGCCGAGACCTTCTCCAGCAAGGTGGAGCGCACCCGCAGCAACGATGATCCCCAGATCAAGGAACTGCACGCCAAGATCGGCCAACTCACGGTGGAACGGGATTTTTTAGCCAACGCCTTCGGTCGCATTCGTTGAGCCACGCCCGAAGGAAAGCCCTGGTTCAACCCGATCATCCCCACTTGAGCATTGTCAAACAATGCGAACTTGTGTCGGTCACCCGCTCGTCGTACTACTACCAGCCGAGCGGAGAATCCGACCTGAATCTGGAACTGATGCGGCTGATCGACGAGCAGTACCTGAAAACGCCCTTTTACGGCCACCGGCAGATGACCCGTCACCTCCGTCGGGAGGGTTATGCCGTCAGCCGTACCCGGATCGGACGGCTGATGAAGCTGATGGGGCTGTCGGCAATCTACCAGAAACCCAACACGTCAAAGCCGAATATTCAGCACAAGATATATCCCTATCTTCTGCGCGGTCTGGCCATTGATCGGCCCAATCAGGTCTGGTGTGCCGACATCACCTACATCCCCATGCCCAGAGGGTTTCTCTATCTGGTCGCGATCATGGACTGGGCCACCCGCAAAGTGTTGTCCTGGCGGCTGTCTAACACCATGGAAGCCGACTTCTGCGTCGAAGC
>JARGFI010000037.1 GCA_029210745.1 Desulfuromonadales bacterium | reverse complement strand
GTGCCTGCGCTCGCAGCGGGCATGGTGGTTTGCAATTGACCGGTAGGATCTTTTATGAGGGTGGTTGTTGCGTCGGTTCTGCTCCTCTGCACCCGATGCGGCCCATCCCTCTGGGGCCGCACAGAACAAGGTCAAAGGCAAAAAAACAGGGTACATTGCGGCTTCAATACCGCACCCCCCGTTAACTCCGTAGCCCAAGAAAACGCAACGTTGATTCCAGTGTCAAATTGACAATCTGCTCCGGGCGGATGCCCCCCGCGCTGATCATCTGTAATGCCTCGGCAAATTCACCGACACCCTGCGAAAAATGCGCATCGCTGCCAAGCGCGACCAGCGCTTCATAGTGCGCGCAAAGCCGGATAATCTCACGACAATTTGGCGAGCTGCCACAACGGCTGAGGGAAAACGACGCATTGTTGATTTCCAGCGCCGTGCCCGTGGCAACGGCCTGTTGCACAACCCGTTCATAATCGAGGGGAAAGAGCGGATTGCCCGGATGGGTGATGATCTTGACGTGGGGATTTTCCATCACCGCGAGCAGCGCGCGTGTATTTTCTTTCTTGCCTTGATTGCCGAAGCCGCACTCCTCATGGAAGCCGGCCATCACCACGTCCAGTTGAGCCGTGATCTCCTGTGGCAGATCGATCATGCCGATGCCGACAATATTCGCTTCAGCTCCTTTCAGGATACGCACTCCCGACAGCGTGGCGGGGAGAAAGCGGAGGGCGAGAAAATGGTAGAGGTGCGGGCCGCCCGGAAGCATCGGACCATGGTCGGTCATGCCGACTCCCTGGAGCCCTTTTCTGGAGGCTTCGGCGGCAATCTCGCTGATCGTGCTGTAGGCATGTCCGGACGCAACGGTGTGGACGTGCAGATCAACGGTGGGTGAGAACTTTTTGTGCATATATTCCCCCGGTGTTTTGATTTCCATGTACCACCATAGCATGGTGTTCAGGCAGGATAATATCGAAATTTAATGCGCTAATCAATGAATTATGCTTGTATGTTTTGCGCTAACAAAGCTATACTACAAAGTTCTATTATCCCCTTGCCGGGGCGCTGAAACCAGTAAAATTATGAAAAGATTTACATAGATGACTCTCAACACCAGCAACGAATTTCTCCCTAAAGTTGAGCGCCCGTCCCGTTATCTCGGCGGGGAACTCGGTGCCGTGTGCAAAGACCCCGCGACCGTCGATATCAGTATGGCATTGGCGTTCCCCGATGTGTACGAAATCGGCATGAGCCATCTGGGACTGGCGGTGCTGTATCAGCTACTGAATGATATCGACTGGATCGCCGCGGAACGGGTTTATTCTCCCTGGCCTGACCTGGAAACACAGCTGCGTGCATCGGGTGACGTGTTGCGCGCGCTGGAGTCGGAACGTCCGTTACGTGATTTTGATATTATCGGTTTTACCCTCCAGTACGAGCTGAGCTATACGAATATCCTGACCATCCTTGATCTGGCCGGGATTCCCCGCCGCCGCGATCGCCGCTTTGCCGACCTGCCATTGATTGTCGCCGGTGGCCCCTGTGCCTTCAACCCTGAACCGCTGGCTGATTTCTGCGACTGTTTTATTATCGGTGATGGTGAAGAAGCGGTCGTTGAGCTGTGCAGCGCGGTGCGTGAGTCACGCCGCATTGGCGAAGGGCGCGGTGCGCTGCTCACCCGACTCAGCCGGATTGAAGGCTGTTACGTTCCGGAACTCTTTGCGGTCAGCTTTGGCGCCAGCGGACAACAGACGGCGATCACCCCGTTACGGGATGACTACCGGCAGGTGCGGCGCCGTTTTCTGGCCGATCTCGAAAATGCCCCCTGGCCAACCCGACCGGTAGTGCCTTTTACTGCGGCGGTTCACGATCGGGTCGCGATCGAAATTGCCCGGGGTTGCACGCGCGGTTGTCGTTTCTGCCAAGCCGGCTACATTTACCGACCGGTTCGCGAACGGAGTCCGGAGCGGATCACCCAGCTGGCGAACGCTGCGTTGCATAATTCAGGGCACTGTGAATTATCGCTGTTGTCGTTGTCGAGCGGTGATTACAGCTCTATTGAAGCGCTGCTGCACGGGCTGATGGATCGCTATCGGCATGAGCGGGTTGCTGTTTCTCTCCCCAGCTTGCGGGTGGGGTCGCTGACTCCGGAGCTGATGGAAGAGATCAAAAAAGTCCGCAAAACCGGCTTTACCCTGGCTCCGGAGGCGGGGAGTGAACGCCTGCGTCAGGTGATCAACAAGGGAATCAGCGCTGCCGATCTGGTAACCGCCACGAGCGCAGCTTATCAACTTGGCTGGCGGACAATCAAGCTCTATTTCATGCTCGGCCTGCCGACCGAGACGGACGCTGATCTCGATGCCATCATCGCGCTGTCGGCGCAGGTCAAGCGCAGCGGCAAAGGAACCGCCGGTGGGGCTGACGCGAACGTTGCGGTCTCGACCTTTGTGCCGAAACCGCACACACCCTTTCAATGGGAAGCGCAACTTGATGTCGCTGAAACAATCCGGCGGCAACGCTATGTGCGTGATGGCTTGCGTAATAAAAAATTACGCCTTAAATGGCACGAAGCCGAGATGTCTTTCCTCGAAGGCGTCTTTGCGCGTGGCGACCGACGTCTCGCTGCCGTGCTTGAGCGTGCCGTCGATCTCGGCTGTCGTTTTGACGGCTGGCGCGACCACTTTCGTTTTGATCTCTGGCAACAAGCCTTTACCGAAGTTGGGATCGACGCGGCCTTTTATCTGCGCCAGCGCGACGAAGATGAAGTGCTCCCCTGGGACCACATCGATTGTGGGATTCCGAAAGCATTTTTACTGGATGAACGCCACAAGGCGTTTGCCCTGGAATATACCCCCGATTGTCGTGGCGGCGTGTGTTCCGGATGCGGGGTGTGCGACTTTGAAACCCTGCGCATGCGTTTGGTCGAGAATTTCGAGCTGTCAGCCCCGCCGGAGCAACCTGTCTTGCCTGTCCTGGTTGATGGCGAAGAGGAGCGGCACAAGGTGCGCCTGCGGTTGGCAAAACGGGGCAAGGCCCGCTTTGTCGGTCATCTTGAATTCATGACCGCGATCCACCGGGCAGCCCGCCGGTCCGGTTTGCCGGTACGTTTTTCTCAAGGATTCCATCCCGCGCCGCGCATTTCTTTCGGCGATGCCCTGTCCCTCGGGATCGAAAGCGAAGCCGAACTGATTGACTTTGAACTCACTGAAGAGCGGACCCCGCAGTGTGTTGCCACGGCGCTCGGTGCGCAATTGCCACCCGGATTTCATGTCCTTGACGCGCAGGCTTTGGCGCCGGGGGCGCCGTCTCCGGGGGCGGCCATTGTGGCCAGTGTTTACGAGGTAACGCTCGCTGCACCGGCGACCGGGTTGGCAGAACGGGTGGCTGCTTTTGTTGCCGCCACCACAGTGGAGGTTGACCGACCCAAAAAACAGGGAACGGTACGGGTCGATATCCGCCCGGCAGTGATGGCTATTGACGTCACTGCCGGGCGGCTGCGGCTCACCTTGCGCAAAGGAAGTCCGCTGGTGCTGCTCGCCCATCTTTTCGGGCTGGAGCTTGAAGACGCCCGGCGGCTGCCGATTTGCAAGGTGGATATTATCCTCAACGACTGAATTCAGCTACGCTTTAATCATATACACCACACTTTGAAGGAGACGAATGATGAGTAAGGAACTGGTCGTCAATACGACGGCGTTTGAAACGCGCGTCGCGTTGCTGGAAAGCAGCCACATCGCCGAGCTTTATATTGAGCGGGCGCGTGACCGCGGAATTGTTGGAAATATCTATAAGGGGCGAGTGCTGCGTGTCCTGCCGGGGATGCAGGCGGCGTTTGTCGATATCGGTCAGGAGAAGGCGGCATTTTTATACGTGGCCGATGTGTTTGACGAAATTGAAGCCGTGGAACGTTTTGTCGAGGGGGGCTCCAACGGGCTGTTGCCGACCAGCGAGACTGCCGAAAATGAGATTCATCTGCCGCCCATCGAAGAGCTGCTGCAAGAAGGGCAGGAACTGCTGGTTCAGGTCGCCAAGGAGCCTCTGGGCACCAAGGGAGCGCGGATTACCTCACACATTTCGCTCCCCGGACGACATCTGGTTTATATGCCGACGGTCGATCACATCGGCATCTCGCGCCGCATTGAAAACGAGGAAGAGCGTGAGCGTCTGCGTGAAATCGTCGAAGAGCTGCGCCCGACAGGGAGCGGCTTCATTGTCCGCACCGTATCTGAAGGGAAAACGGCTGAAGATCTGCGCTCCGATATGGAGTTTTTGATCAATCTGTGGAAAAGCGTTGACAAGCGCAAAAATGGAATCAGCGCCCCCTGTCTGGTTCACTCTGACCTCGATGTGACGTGTAAGGTGTTGCGCGACATCCTTACCGAGGATGTTGACCGGATCATCGTCGATGCGCAGGATGAGCGCGACAAGATCGAGCGTTTTATCGGCACTTTTATGCCGAAACAAAGCTATGTTGTCGATCTCTATCAGGCCGATGCGCCGATCTTCGACGCCTTTGGTCTTGAAGTTGAAATTGCGCGGGCGCTGGGGCGCAAGGTTTGGTTGAAAAGCGGCGGCTATATCATTATCGAACAGACCGAAGCGTTAACCGCCATCGATGTCAATACCGGTCGCTACGTCGGCAAGCACAACCTTGAAGACACGATTTTTAAAACCAATCTCGAAGCGGTCAAGGAAATTGCTTTTCAGCTGCGTCTGCGTAATATCGGTGGCTTGATCATTATCGATTTTATCGATATGGAGAAGGAGCCGCATCGCGAGCGGGTGCATCAGTCACTCGAAGAAGCGCTTAAAAGCGACAAGAGCAAGACCAATATCCTTAAAATTTCGGAACTGGGGCTGGTGGAAATGACCCGTAAACGGGTTCGGGAAAGTATCGGCCGGACCCTCTGTGAACCGTGCCCTTACTGCGAAGGGAAGGGGTATGTCAAAAGCCAGATAACGATTGTCTACGAAGTTTTCAGGGAACTGCGGCGTGACATGCTGAACATGCCGGGTTATCGGCTGACGTTGCAGGTTCACCCCGATATCGCCTCGCTATTGTACGATGAAGAACGTGCCGGTATCGAGGAGTTGGAAAAACGTTTCGAAAAACAGATATCGATTAATACCCGACCGGGATTCCATATTGAGCAGTTCGAAATTATGGTTGGATGAATAAAAAAATGGCCCGTAAAGGGCTGCTTGAAGCTACGCCGCCCCCACAGCTATTACTGCGGGGGCGGTTTTTTTATGCGACCGGCAACTGCTCAGGCGCGATCAACCGATTTTCATGACAATCTTGCCGAAGTGCCGATCTTCTTCCATCATCCGGTGTGCCCCGACCACATCCTCCAGAGGAAAGACCTTTTCGATGATCGGCACAATGGTGCGATCGGCAAATTTGGGCAGCGCTCGCCGGGTGAATGCGTCGATAATCTCGGCTTTTTCGGCGACCGGACGGGAGCGCAGGACCGAACCGATGATCTGCTGGCGCTTGACCATCATCAGCGCGAGGTTCAGTTCGGCCTTGATCCCGGAGATGATGCCGATGATCACCAGTTTCCCCTTATAGGCAAGGGAATTCATATTCGGTGCAAGATATTTGGCCCCGATGTGATCGAGAATGACATCAACCCCTTTTTTAGCCGTGAACTCTTTGACTAGTCCGCTGAAATCGGGATTTTGCGTATAATCGATGACCAGATCGGCACCAAGCTCCTTGACTCGCTCCAGTTTTTGCGGGTGGGCGGTAACGATCAATTTGGCCTGCGGCGTCAATGCCTTGGCCAGCTGGATCGCGGCGGTATTCACGCCGCCACCGCCGCCATGCAGGATTGCGGTCTGGCCATCCTGCAAGTCACCGATCATGAAGACATTGAGGAATGCCGTAATATACGATTCGCAGACGCAGGCCGCTTCCTCAAAACTCATCGTGGCGGGGATCGCCATCAGGTGCGCGGCGTAGGCCACAGCGTATTCGGCATACCCGCCGCCACCGACCAGCCCCATGACCCGGTCACCGACCTGCCAGCCGGTCACATCGGCACCGAGTGCCGCGATAGTGCCCGCGACTTCCAGGCCGAGAATCTCTGAATCGCCCGCTGGTGGCGGGTATTTCCCTTCGCGCTGAACCAGATCGGGGCGGTTGATCGAAGTTGCAGCGACCTTGATCAGGACTTCATTGGCTTTCGGGGTCGGCTGGTCAATCTCGCCGATCTTGAGTACCTCAAGACCACCGAATCCATCGAGCATTACGGCTTTCATGTCGGTTCCTCCTTGGTTACAGATGATCTTCACAAACAAGCGCAAACAGTGCCGTAGATTATAAGGGTTCAGGCGGTGGTTGCAACCGCTTTCTTGTGGTTGTGGTTGACATATTTTCTAAAAAGCTTTTTTATCCCTGAGAGTTGCAGGGATGTCAGGGGGTTACCCACGGTTTCTGCCGCTGCTGAAATTATCCCTCAGCTGAAAAAATAATTCTTATCTGCTGAATAAAACAAAAATCGTGCAACATGTTGAATTTAAATGATTTATTTGTTGTAGAAAAAAGTTATCGAGCGTATATAGTAACTATTAAGGTAATAATTACCAGATAGGAAGGGGCAAGAAGATGGAGTGCCCGATTTGTTGTAATGGAGATCATGTCGAAGTTGATACTCACGCAGATGGTTTTGCCGGGAATTTGTTCGAATGTGGTTCATGTGAAACGGTGTGGACGCTGGTGAGTCGCCAGATCAAGATCCTGCACATCGATGCAAAAAAGAAGGTTGCCGGGCAACGCCCCGGAGTGTGTCCGTTCTGCCATGAAGCGAATCATGTCGAACTCGATATGCATTCCGACGGCTTTGCCGACGATCTGCTGGAGTGTGGAGAGTGTGGCGCGGTCTGGTCCGGGATGGCGGCGGATGTCACGGTGTTGCACGGACCGATCAGCGGCAATACTTTTTCAACCAGTCACCACCAGCGCTGAAGGCAAATGGCGGAGCTGAAACTCCGCCGTTTGTGTAAGTTCGCCGCTGGCTCAATCAACCGTTGTCATCGACCAGATCCCGGCACAGATCGAACAGCCGATGCAGCGTCCACTTTCCGCCAGGGCTCCATCAGGGGAGCAGAAGCGGCTGCGGGTTCGCGGGCGGAAGAGTTCTTTCGACATGCAGCGGGTCGGGATAACTTCCGGTTGTTTATCTGCCACCGATTTGTCCACCGCCACCAGAGCGTCCGAGGAGCGACCAACCGGCAGCGAACTGTTGCCGATCGGAGCCATCAGTTCCTTGAATTCGGTGCCCATCGCGAGAAAGTAATTGACGATATTCTGCGCAACTTTCTCCGGATCGAGACGGTGCACCAGTGCCGGTTCCTGCGTCGTGATCCTCACCGGACAAAGCCCGGTATTGCAGGCATTGCAGCACCCCATGTCATTGCCGATGCACCCCGCCATCTGCACAATCATTTTTCCGGTAAAGACACCGTTGGCACCGAGGGCAATCGAGTTGTCATGCCCTTTCTGCTGTGATTCCATCAGCTTGAGGGCACGACTCGGATGAACATAGTGCAGACCTTTAATGGCTCCAATGCGGCACATGTGCTCAGTCTCCATTCCCTTGAAAAGTACAGGATATGCAGGGATGAACAAATCACGAGCCAAACAGGAATTTTGATCTGAAATTTTACAGTTCTTTTAAAAATCATGATGACTTGACGCGGGGCTGAAAAGGATGTTTAGCGTGCAGATAGCTGGAAATGCAAAAGCCCCCGGCGTATGCGCCGGGGGCTTTTGCGGGTTTTGGAAAGATTTTATTCTGCCTTGACCGTAGCGTCTTCAATAATGACGTCGTATTTGTAGCCGTAGCCGAAATCTTTGTTGGTGGTGACCAGGCCACTAACGACGATGGTATCACCCTGCGCGGCTTGCGCCGAGGTGGTGACTGTCAGGTCATTGGTGCCTTCTCCGCCGGTTCCGTCCTGGATATGGATCCAGTTTTTCCCCATGATCTCGGGGCTGTACTTGACGACCTTGCCGCGTACCTCAACCGCCTTGCCGTTGAGCTGATCCTTTTCGGCAAAAATTTCGGCGACCGTCTTGCCGGCTTTTTTGATATTGGTCAGGTCAACCGCGGCGGCTGCCGGTGTCGTGGCCGGGGTATCGATTGCCGGGTGTCCCTCGGGCATTGCCCCGGCAGAAGCGGAGGCGCTTTGAGCCCCGCCGACGACGACTGAATCGACAAAGTAGACGACATCAAAGGTACGATCGAGAGACTTGCTATGATAGTTCTCCATCGGCATCCCTTCAGGGACGATCACCGGGTCGCCAGCTTTGGCCGCGAATTGTGGCGCTGCGGCCCAGAATTTTTCTGTGCCGGTATCAACCTGCACATAGGTATAGCCTGCCGCGTCGATCGTTTCAATGACGGTGCCCGACTTGCCTGCCGCCGACGCAGTGGCGGGAGTAGCGGCCTTCTCAGCGGCCGGTTTCTGGTCGGCTGTCGTTTTTGATTCGTCCTTGCTGCACCCCGCGACCAGAATTAACGCGAGCGATGCAACGAGCGGTAACATGAATCTCTTTTTCACGTGTGACCTCCTTGGGGGTCGGATTGAAGTTCCAACCGTTTATTGGTGAATACTCAAAGGCCTTTTTAACATACGGCGCAAATCATGTTCAAGCGAATTCGCACCACAGCGTGTCAGGCAAGCAGGCGGGTCAGCACTGTAAAACAATAATTTGTCCACTTTTTCTGTCCCGTCAGCGCGTTTATTTGCCGTTGACCTGCGCACGTCGTTTGGACTACTATCCCTTATCGGGCCGCTGTCGGCCCGGTTTTTTATTCTGCGCGCAGGAGTTTGTTTGTGAGTAAAATCGAGGAAGAAGTCGCCAAACGCCGCACCTTCGGCATCATCAGCCACCCCGATGCGGGGAAGACCACCCTGACCGAAAAACTGCTGCTGTTCGGCGGGGCGATCCAGATGGCCGGAGCGGTCAAGGCACGCAAGGCGAGCCGTCACGCCACCAGCGACTGGATGGCGATCGAACAGGAACGGGGCATTTCAGTTACCTCGTCGGTGATGAAATTCAACTATCGGGATTACGATGTCAACCTGCTCGACACCCCCGGTCACCAGGATTTTTCCGAGGACACCTACCGGGTGCTGACGGCAGTCGACAGCGCCTTGATGGTGATCGACAGTGCCAAGGGGGTCGAGACCCAGACCAAGAAGTTGATGGAAGTCTGCCGGATGCGCAATACGCCGGTCATCACCTTTATCAACAAACTTGATCGTGAAGGGATGAATCCGCTCGACCTGCTTGCCGATATTGAAGATACGTTGCAGATTGAATGTGCGCCAATGTCGTGGCCGATCGGCATGGGGAAGCGCTTTCGCGGGGTTTATAACCTCTATCGCAAGGAACTGGTGCTCTTTACTCCGGGGCAGGAGGTGCGCAGCGGCGACACGGTGACCATCACTGATCTGCACGATCCACGGGTCGATGAACTGCTCGGCGATCAGGCCGATGAGCTGCGCAGCGATGTCGAACTCCTTGAAGGGGCCGCCAATCCGTTTGAGCTTGACGAATACCTCAAGGCGAACCAGACCCCGGTCTTTTTCGGCAGTGCGATCAATAACTTCGGTATCCGCGAACTTCTCGATGCCTTTGTCGAACTGGCCCCGCAGCCCGGTGCGCGTCCCGCCGCGAGTCGAGATGTCGCTCCCGAAGAAGATGATTTTTCCGGTTTTGTTTTTAAGATTCAGGCCAACATGGATCCGGCGCATCGCGACCGGATTGCTTTTCTGCGCATCTGTTCCGGCAAGTTTGAGCGCGGCATGAAAGTGCGCCATCATCGCATTGGCAAAGATGTCAATCTGGCCAACGCGACGATCTTCATGGCGCAGGATCGATCCCATGTCGAGGAAGCCTGGGCGGGAGATATTATCGGCATTCACAACCATGGCACGATCAAGATTGGCGACACATTTTCCCTCAAGGAACCACTCAAATTTACCGGGATCCCCAGTTTTGCTCCCGAGCATTTCCGCCGTGTACGGCTTAAAAATCCGCTCAAGGTCAAACAGCTTGACAAAGGGCTGACACAACTCTCCGAGGAAGGGGCCGTACAGGTTTTTCGGCCACTGCTCGGGGCCGACTGGATTCTCGGCGCGGTCGGGGTGTTGCAATTCGACGTGACGATGGCGCGATTGAGGAATGAGTATGGGGTCGACGCTGCCTACGAGCCGATCGATTATGCGACCGCTCGCTGGATAGAGTGTGCCGACAAAAAAAAGCTGGCGGAATTTGAAAAGAAGAATCAGGGGAATCTGGCGCTCGATGCCGAGGGCAATCTGACCTATCTGGCCTCAAGCGAGTGGCGGCTTGGGCATGTCGCCGAACAATGGCCGGATATCACCTTTGTCAAGACGCGGGAGCACAACTGATCGTTGCCGCCGACAGCGACAAGGGCGACAAGGAGCTCCTGGCCAGCGCGTGACCGGAGCTTTTTTTAACTGTTCAGATCTTTTGTAGGAGCGGCTTTAGCCCGAACCATCGCGCCTGAAGGCGACTCCTACAACGTCATTCCGGCAGGGGTTTAGCCGGAATTCAGGGTTTTCAGGGTTGAAAGTCTAGATCCCCGACAGGATCGCTCGGGGATGACGACCTTTAGGTGGGCAGGTGAATAGTTACGTTTTTATGGAAACAAACAGGGGGTGATCAGCCGTTTTTGATATAGTTTTCGAGCTGATTGATGATAAATTTTTTCTCGTCCAGCGCCGCCTTGACCAGGTCACCGATCGAGACCATGCCGACCAGCTGGTTGTTGTCGAACACCGGTAGATGACGACAACGCTTGTCGGTCATCACCGCCATCGCCTCCTCCACGGTTTCGTGCAGGGTGGTGGTATTAACCAGAGAGGTCATGACCTCCCGGACGACTGTTTCGTGCGGCGACAACCCCTTGAGCACCACCTTGCGCGCGTAGTCGCGCTCGGTAAACATGCCGGCGATTTTCTGTTCGTCCATAACCAGCAACGCGCCGATATTCTTGCCTTCCAGCTCCCCCAGTGCAGCGAAGACCTTGCTGTCAGCGTCGATAGTGAAAACCGTGCTGCCTTTTTCATCCAGAATATCGCGAATCGTTTTTTCGATCATATCCCGTCCTTCGTTCGCCAGTGTCGCGACTCAGCGTCGTGCCGAAGTAAAAAGTCTCAAGAATCATCGGTGATTGCCATTAAAATGTCAAGGGGGAGTGCTTTTCCCAGTGATAGAATTCGCTCACACCCTCAACATTGAGCAGCGCATGGTTCCCCCCCCCTTTCCCCGATGATAAACAATAGTGATAAAAACCCGCCGACGTATTGACATGATAAACACATGATCATACAATCATACGTAAAAATGAAATGTACGACAGGAAAAGAGTCCGTTTATGGCGAATAAAAAAACTTCGGTCACAACTGTGGGCGACGATAGCTGTGCCGTTTACGGTATTCACGAAGAAATTATTCGCACCGTACAGCAGCAGTGGCCCGGGGCGGAGAGTCTCGAAGAGCTGGCTGAATTTTACCGGCTGTTCGGCGACAAGACCCGGCTGGGGATCATCTGGGCATTGAGCGTTCACGAGATGTGTGTCTGTGACCTGTGTGAACTGCTTAAGATGCAGCAGTCGGCGGTTTCACACCAGTTGCGCACCCTCAAGCTGGCGCGCATCGTCCGTTCGCGGCGCGAGGGGAAGATGGTTTTCTATTCTCTGGATGACGACCATATCCGCGACGTTCTGGGTGTCGGCTACAAACACCTGCAAGAACGCGGATAAAGAAAGACGTAACCTGCCGATGAACCAGTTAAAAACCGAACGTTATACCCTGCAAAACCTCGACTGCGGTTCCTGCGCCGCCAAGATCGAGCGCGAACTGCTTAAAACCGCCGGGGTAGAAGAGGCGGTGATCGATTTTGCCAATCTCACCCTCCATCTGCAGGCGACTGATATTCCCGGAGCGCTGGATGTCATCAAGCGCATCGAACCCGCAGTCATCGTCACACCGAAGCACGCCAGCGGCGGCGAAGGGGAGGATCACGACCATGTTGCGACCGACAGTTATCGTAAAGAGCTTGTTTTAATCGGCTTCGCAGCCGCCATTCTCGTCGCTCTGCTGGTGTTTGAAGACCGCTTCCATGCCCTGGCATGGCCCGCAGTGGAATATGTCGCAGCCCTGGTCGCCTATCTGCTGGTCGGCTGGAATGTTCTGCTCGGTGCGACGCGCACCATTCGTCGCGGACAATGGTTCGATGAAAATGTGCTGATGACCATCGCCACCCTCGGTGCTCTGGCGATCCATGCCCTCGCCGAGGCGGTCGGCGTGATGCTTTTTTTCAAGGTCGGGGAGCTGCTTCAGAATCTGGCGGTTTCAAAATCGCGCCGCTCGGTGCGTGCCATTCTCGCCGCCCGCCCCGACCGGGCCATGGTCAAGACCGCCAGCGGTTTTGTCGAAACAGTTCCGGCGCAGGTGAAGGTTGGCGACAGCTTCCTGGTCAAGCCGGGCGAGAAGGTGCCCCTTGATGGCGAAGTGGTGGCAGGGAGTTCGCAGCTCGATACCTCGCCGCTGACCGGCGAGCCGGTTCCGGTGCAGGTTCGGCCGGGCGATAGCGTCATGGCCGGGACTATCAACACCAGCGCGGCGCTGGAGGTGCGGGCGACCAGGCCCTTTGCCTCGTCCTCAATCGCGCGCGTGCTGGAACTGGTCGAGAATGCTGCTGCGCGCAAGGCGACCACTGAAAAATTCATCACCACCTTTGCCCGTTACTATACCCCGGCGGTAGTCGCCATGGCCGCGGCGATCGCTCTGCTGCCACCACTGGTGATCAGTGACGCCCTCTTCTCGACCTGGATTTACCGTGCCCTGGTGCTGCTGGTAATCTCCTGCCCCTGCGCCCTGGTGATCAGTATCCCGCTCGGTTATTTCGGCGGCATCGGCCGCGCTTCACACAACGGCATCCTGATCAAGGGCTCGATGTTTATCGATGCGCTCGCCAAGGTCACGACGGTGGTTTTCGACAAGACCGGCACGCTGACCCGAGGCGTGTTCACGGTCGATCAGGTGGTTCCTGATAATGGTTATGCGGCGGATGATCTGTTGCGCTATGCGGCGGCGGCAGAACTGCATTCCACCCATCCGATCGGCAAATCGATCCTTGATGATTTGCGCGCCCGTGGGCTGGAGCTCGACGAAGCGCAGGTCAGCGAGCATCACGCCATCCCCGGCCGGGGAGTCAGCGCGACCTATCAGGGGAAGAAAATTCTGGTCGGCAACGACCCTCTCTTGCATGAAAATGGGATCGACCACACCCTGTGCGTTTTCGATGGAACCGTCGCTCATGTGATTGTCGATGATCAGTACGCCGGTTATGTGTTGATCGGCGACCAGTTGAAACCTGATGCCGTGAAGGCGATGGAGGTGTTACGCGCGAACGGAGTCAACAGGCTGATCATGCTCACCGGAGATAACGAATGTACCGCCGCCGGAGTCGCCAGCATCCTGAAGCTGGACGCGTTCCACGCCGAGCTGTTGCCGGAGGGCAAGGTGCGTATTTTTGAAGAGATCAGCGCCGCCCATCCCAGGGGTGAAAAGGTCGCCTTTGTTGGCGACGGCATCAATGACGCGCCGGTTCTGGCTCGCGCCGATGTGGGGGTCGCCATGGGCCGCCTCGGTGCCGATGCCGCCATTGAAACGGCTGATGTGGTGCTGATGACCGACTCGCCGCTGAAAATGGCTAAAGCCGTGATCATTGCCAGAGATACCCGCCGGATCGTGATGCAGAACATTGTCCTGGCCTTGTCGGTCAAGGGCATCTTCATGCTGCTCGGAGCCGTCGGCATGGCGACCATGTGGGAAGCGGTCTTTGCCGACATGGGCACCGCTCTGCTGGCGCTGCTTAATGCCACCCGGGCCTTGCGGGGCAGTTCTGATCAAGTGTGATGCGGACGCCGTGATGGAGGTTGATAAAATGAAGATTCACCGGTCGGGGCAGACGAAACGGCTTGTTGGCTATTGACCCTGAGTGGTGAGTGTGGCAAAGAGGACAGTCGCTGCGCTGATCATCACCGTCAGGCTGATCCAGTAGGCGTAGTAGGGCCACTCAATGGCCCCATTCGCGGTGCGGCAGAGTCGCCGGTACGTCTTGAGATGCTTGTGAATCTGCCAGCGAATTTCAAAGAAACTGACGTTGACGTCGTGTTTTGCCAGCCCGCGCAGAATCAGAATCGAACTGACAAAGTTGACGATTCCGGCAATGACTATACTGCTCAGCAGGAAGTGGCTCACTCGAATGCTCCGTTAGGATGAACGCTGGGTGAGAAAGATCGTACCGGCATTTTATCCTTCTGTCCAGTTTTCAGGCCACCCACGCCTCGCGCCCGCTCTTGGTCAGGTAGTAATCGTAATCCCCTTCGTAGGTCCGCATCTCGCCGTGATCGATCTCAAACACCCGATTCACTAGCGCGCGCAAAAAGTGGCGGTCATGGCTGACCAGCAGCACGGTACCGGCAAAGCCCTGCAACGCGGTGAGGAGGATCTCGCGCGACTGGATGTCGAGATGGTTGGTCGGCTCATCGAGGATCAGCACATTGAGCGGGCGCGCCAGCAGCGTCGCCAGCACCACCCGGCTCTTTTCGCCGCCGGAGAGGCGGCTGATGCGCTTTTCGACATCGTCCCCCTGAAAGAGAAACGCCGCGCAGAGGCTGTGAATCGAGCCGATCGAGGCGTTGGGGAGCGCGTCCTGCACCGTGGCGAAGACCGTCTTGTCGGGATCGAGGACATCCATCGAGTGCTGGCTGAAATAACCGAGGTTGATGCTCGCGCCGATGGTGACGTTGCCGCTGCTCGGCGCGGTCTGCCCGGCGAGTACCTTGAGGAAGGTCGATTTTCCGGCACCGTTGACTCCGACCACGGCGATCCGCTGCTGCCGACGCACCAGTCCCGAGACGCCGGAAAAGACCGGCTTCTCGCCGCCTTCGGGGAGGGGCCAGCTTTTGTTGAGATCCGTAAAAGAGAAGACGTCATCGCCGCTGCGCGGCGGTTCCTTGAATTCGAAGCTGATCTTGCGCTGCTCCGGCGGCAGGACGATACGCTCGATCTTCTCCAGCTTCTTGACGCGTGACTGCACCTGCGCGGCGTGGGAGGCGCGGGCGGCGAAACGGGCGATAAAATCCTCTTCCTTGGCGAGCATCTCCTGCTGACGCTTGTAGCTGGCCAGTAGCTGCTCGCGGCGGATCTCGCGTTCACGCAGATAAAAATCGTAGTTGCCGCCGTAGGTGGTGACGGTCCGGTTGCCCACTTCAAAGATGCGTGAGACGATACGATTCATGAAATCGCGGTCGTGACTGGTCATCAGCAGGGCACCTTTATATTCGGTCGCCAGCCACTGCTCCAGCCAGACAATCGATTCAACATCAAGGTGGTTGGTCGGTTCGTCGAGGAGGAGCACGTCGGGGTTGAGGGTCAGAATCCGCGCCAGCGCGATACGCATCTTCCAGCCGCCGCTGAACGATTCGACCGGGCGGTCGTAATCGTCGGGGCCGATACCGAGGCCGGTCAGCACCGCTTGGGCGCGACTCTCCAGATCGTAGCCGCCGCGATGTTCAAACTCCTCCTGCGCGTCGCCGTAGCGCTCCAGCAGCTCGGCCAGCGCGTCATCCTCCAGCGGCTCGCACATCGCCGCTTCCATCGTCTGAATCTGCTCCCCCAGTGCCACCGTCTTCGCCGAGGCCGCCATCACCTCCTCCAGCGCCGACCGTCCCACCATCTCGCCGACGTCCTGCGAGAAGTAGCCGATCACCGTCTTTTTGGCGCAGATGATATCGCCGCTGTCGACCTCCTCTTCACCGGTAATCAGCCGGAAGATCGTCGATTTGCCCGCCCCGTTCGGCCCGACCAGGCCGCCGCGACTGCCGGGGAGGATTTGCAGGCTGGCGTTTTGAAAGAGGATCTGCGAACCGTGCTGTTTGCTGATATTGGTCAAATGGATCATGGGTGTTGTGCTCCGTGGAAAAAAGTCCCGCACAGTTAGCATGGAGCGACGATTCGTCGCAAGTTTTTTGTCGTTTAGGCACGGTTAATTTGTCCCTTGTCGATGACGGACGGGTGGTTTAAACTGACGGTGTTATGTTGATTTGAGAGGTTTTGTGATGGGTCGGGATCTGGAGGATTATTGATAAAGCTGTGATGACTGCTCTGGACAGTCGTGCGGCTTTTTGCGTTTTTGCGGGAGGAATTTGCATGGTTGAGGATGTGTAGGCTCGGGGGAAGGCGTTGCTGGAGGTGGTGGAATATGCTAGCCCATATTTAATATTTTGGCGGGTATTTTGAGGGAAATTTGGGGCTTTCAAAAAAATAAACTCAATGATTCCAGCAACTTACTTTTTACTCCTAATTGTAGCACCATAAAAAGTATTTTGTTGTTAACTTGGAGCACGGCTTGTGCCACCCTGTCTCCATGTATATCGAGAGTCAGGCGGTAGAAACGACCATGGCGTCCGAGCAGACCATCCGGATTCAGCGGGTTCTCAGCGAGGGCGGCACGGAAGTGCGTCTATACTGCCACTCCCCAGAGCGTCAGGAGAAAGAGACGGCGATGGCCGAACTCTCCATGTCCGCAAGGCCACGGGCGCTGAACCGAAACTGAAGAGACTCTATGACGTCTTGGGCCTGTCTGCCACGCCGGGAGGAATCCAAAAACTGATGCTTAAAAACGCGAATGTAGTGCCAGACGGATGTTTTTTAAATGGTAATATCCGGTTTTTACAGGAGAAATAATTCAGGGTGTTAAATGTGGGTTAAGGTTGGTGGCCAGGGGCGGAGGAATCTGCCCGAACGACTGTTGCCCTGCCCGCTGATCGTCCAATGAAGTGCGACCATACGGATCAAATTCACGCCATGAAATACCCGCCGTTGCCCAGCGACACCAATCCGCCGCCAAAGCGCTTTCTGGATGTCTTTCGCTACAGTCGCCGTGCGCTGGAACTGGTCTGGACCACCAGCCGCCGCCTGGCGCTGATCTTTGCCGTGTTGACCCTGATCGCCGGGGTGCTCCCCGCTGCGGTTGCCTGGATCGGGCAACTGATTGTCGACGGGGTGGTGGCCGCAATCGGGCAACAGCAACAGAGCGGCAGCGCAGATACCTCCCTGGTGCTGCTCTTTGTCGCCGTCGAGGCCGGAGTGGTGGCGCTGATTGCGGGCAGTCAGCGAGGGATTTCGACCTGTCAGGCGCTGTTGCGGGCGCTGATGGGGCAGCGCATCAACCTGATGATCCTGGAAAAGGCGCTGACCCTGACACTGGCGCATTTTGAGGATTCGGAATTTTACGACAAGCTGACCCGCGCCCGCCGCGAAGCCTCGACCCGCCCCTTAAGCCTGGTGACGCGGACTTTCGGGCTGATGCAAAACGGCATCTCGCTGCTCAGTTACGCGGTGCTGCTGGTGCAATTTTCCCCCTGGACGGTGTTGATCCTGATCGCTGGCGGGGTTCCGGAATTCCTCGCCGAAGCAAAATTTTCCGGCGACAAGTTCCGTCTCTTTCGCTGGCGCTCCCCCGAGACACGGATGCAGATGTATCTGGAAACGGTGCTGGCGCGCGAGGACTTTGCCAAAGAGGTCAAGCTGTTTCACTTCGGGCCGAAGCTGCTGGAACGGTACCGGGCAATCTTCGCCAAACTCTTCGCCGAGGATCGCCGCCTGACCCTGCGCCGTGACAGCTGGGGCTTCGCCCTTGGTCTGCTCGGGACGCTGGCCTTTTACGGTGCCTACGGCTGGATTGCCCTGGCGGCGATTCAGGGATCGATCAGTCTCGGGCAGATGACGATGTATCTGCTGCTCTTCAAACAGGGGCAATCGGCGGTGTCGGCGAGTTTGGCGGCGATCAGCGGCATGTACGAAGATAACCTCTATCTGTCGAACCTCTACGAATACCTCGAACAACCCGTACCCGCGCCACAGGGGGCCTTGCAACAGGGACCGCAGCCGGGGGACGGCGTGCGCTTCGAAGCGGTCAGCTTCCGTTATCCGGGGAGTGACGAGCCGGCGTTGCAGCAGATCAGTCTGCATCTGCAACCGGGGGTCAGCCTGGCGCTGGTGGGGGAGAACGGATCGGGGAAGACCACGCTGATCAAGTTGCTGACGCGCCTCTATCAGCCCGATAGTGGGCGTATTCTGCTCGATGGGCTCGACCTGCAACGGTGGGACGCCGCTGCGCTGCGCGCGCGGATCGGTGTGATCTTTCAGGATTTTGGTCGTTATCAGTTTCTGGTCGGCGAAAATATCGGAGCGGGCGATATGAATCATTTCGAGGATCGTCAGCGCTGGGAAGAGGCGGCGGAGATGGGGAT
Source organism: Desulfuromonadales bacterium (assembly GCA_029210745.1). Classification (GTDB taxonomy): domain Bacteria; phylum Desulfobacterota; class Desulfuromonadia; order Desulfuromonadales; family JAHYIW01; genus JAHYIW01. Next base: position 9,120 of record JARGFI010000037.1, on the reverse strand, counting down.
GGCGAAGGAGTTTATCGCCAAACTGCCGGAGCAATACGATACCCAGCTCGGCAAATGGTTCAAAGGGGGGCGGGAAATTTCCGGGGGGCAGTGGCAGAAGATCGCCTTGTCTCGCGCCTTCATGCGCTCCCACGCCGACCTGCTGGTCCTCGACGAGCCGACCGCGACGATGGACGCCGCCGCCGAAGCGACGATCTTCGAACACTTTCGCGATTTAAGTCGCGGCAAGATGACGGTGCTGATCTCCCACCGCTTCTCCACTGTGCGCATGGCCGATCAGATCGTCGTCATCGACAAAGGGCGGATCGTTGAGCGCGGGAGTCATGCCGAGCTGATGGCCCTCGGCGGGCAGTACGCCTACCTCTTTACTTTGCAGGCAGAGGGGTATCGTTGAGCATCATCCGTACCTGACGCTATTTTTTTTGCCCATCGACAACGGCCATATACGCTCTGAAACTCTTGAACCCAAGCATGCGGGCCATCGGGATCTGGACCACGAAGGGCAACACCAGAAAATAGATGGCCAGCGTCACCCCCAGTCGAACCGGCCCCTCGGGCATGGTCATGACCGTAGCGATGACCGCCTGGAAGATCCACGACAAATTCAGCAGCGTCGCCTTGCCGGATTCCGTGGGATAGACCGGCGAGCGCCGCTCGGCGGGGAGGCGTTTGTTCATGTAGCAGAACGATTGGATGATTCCGGCACATAAAAAGAGGATGATCGCCATCGTCGTCTTGCTGAGAAATAATTCCATTGCAAATTCTCCGTCGGGGTTCCATGAAAAACCACTCGGCAGCAGACTACCGCAATATCGCCATCGATACCAGTTGAATAATGGCCGGTCATTATCGGCACCGACAGAAGGTCTGTGCGAAAAGGTTCCTTTTTGCCGAACAATCGACTAAGCTCTTCGATGGGTTCATGCTACTGATACTGATTCGATTGGAGTTTGCTTGTGACGAACAACGATATCCTGCGCCGTCTCCGCTATGCTTTTGATTTGAGTGACGCGGGGATGATCGCCATCTTTGCTCTGGCTGCTCATGAGGTCACCCGTGAACAGATCAGTGCCTGGCTCAAAAAAGACGAGGACCCGGCGTTTCAGGAATGCCGTGATGTGCAGCTGGCAACCTTTTTGAACGGTTTTATTATCGATCGGCGCGGCAAAAAAGAGGGTGTGCAGCCGACGCCGGAACAGCGGCTGACCAACAACCTTGTTTTTCGGAAACTGAAAATTGCCCTGGAGCTGAAAGATGATGATATTCTGGAGCTCATGGCGCTGGCCGGAATGTGCATCGGCAAGCACGAACTCAGCGCTTTCTTTCGCAACACAGAGCACAAACATTACCGCGAATGTCAGGATCAGGTGCTGCGCAAGTTCCTGAAAGGCATTCAGCTGAAATATCGAGATAATCTTTGCGACAATTAATCAAATTCTTTTTTGCGAGTGCATCAACCTTATCAGGACGGGAGATACCTATGGAAACACCGCTCAATTATACCGCAACCCGCGCCATTGCCGTTCCGGCCGATTTTTTCCGTCAGGTCTACACCTGGATGGGGTGTGGCTTGCTGCTGACCGCATTGGCGGCGTATGTGACGCTCAGCAGCACCACCCTGCTGGAACTGATTTTTGGCAACAAAATGGTTTTTTACGGGTTGATTCTTGGTGAGCTCGGACTGGTGATCTGGCTGAGTGCGGCGATCAACAAGCTCAGTGCCAAAACTGCCACGCTGATGTTTCTGGCCTACTCGGCCCTCAACGGCGTGACGTTTGCGTCGATTTTTCTCATCTATACCAAAAGCTCGATCGTTTCGACCTTCATGATCACCGCCGGAACGTTCGGCGCCATGAGCGCGTACGGCTACCTGACTAAAAAAGATCTCAGTTCGTGGGGGAGCTTCCTGTTCATGGGGTTGATCGGCGTGGTGATTGCCTCGGTGGTCAACATCTTTATGCAGAGTTCGATGGTCTACTGGGTGTCAACCTTTTGCGGAGTCATCGTTTTTGTCGGCCTCACCGCCTACGATACGCACAAAATCAAGCAGCTGGCCGCCCAAGGATTCAGCAGCGCAGAGGACTATCACAAGGGTGCGATCATGGGGGCGTTGCGGCTCTATCTCGACTTTATCAATTTGTTTCTGATGTTGCTGCGGATCTTCGGCAATCGCCGCTGATCTGGTGCAAAGTTCAAAAAGGCCGTCTGCGGTAAAACAGACGGCCTTTTTTTATCGATCTGCTGGTGCCCGGTCAGACCCGGCGAAGCAACGTGCTTGCCCAGGAAAGGCCAACGCCGAAGCCGCTGACAGCGATGGTCTTTACGGTCGGATCGTCGATTTCATCGATGAGCAGGATGGGAATTGTCGAGGAACAACTGTTACCAAAATCACCGGCAGAAAAGGGGACCCGTCCCGGTTCCAGGCCGAGTTTCGCGGTAATCGTCTCGACGATGATCAGACTCCCCTGGTGGAGCAGAAAACGGTCGATCTTCTCCAGGGCAATATTGTTTTTCTCTGCCATCAGACGCAGATCGCCGGGGATCTGTTTGGCCGCAAAGTTAAAGACCGCTCTGCCGTTCATCGACAGCACACCGTCGCGACAGATGAGTTTGTCGTACTCGCCCCCCATGCTGCCAAAGGTAAAGGCGCCGGGAACAAGGACGGGATGATCGGAGATAAGGGTCGCGGCGGCGGCGTCACCGAAAAGCAAGGTGGTGTTCTTGTCGTTCGGGTCTACCACCTTGGAGTAAGGATCAGCCGTGACCAGAATTCCGCGTTTCAGGCCGTTGCTCTCCATGAACGATTTCACCACCGACAGTCCGTAGACGAAACCGGAACAACCCAGGGAGATATCGAAACAGGCGCACTGTGTATCGAGGCCCAACCGTCCGTGAAGAAGGGCCGAAGTGTGGGGGATCGAATAGTCGGGGGTCTGGGTGACGACGACCAGTAATTCGACCGTGGCGAGATCGAGGTCGCTGCGGTTTACAAGGGATTCCACCGCCCGTTGTCCGAGATCAGACGTTTCTTCCTGGGCGCTCTTGCGTGAGACGGAACGCACCCCGATCTTTTTTTCGATGAAGTGTGAATCGATGCCGAACTGTTCCTGACGATCATAATTGGAGATGCGCTGAGACGGGATATACGTGCCGATTTGTTCTATACCGAGCATGATCTTTTTCCTTCTTGCGCAAGGTTGTACACTGCGGGAAAGGGCAGGTAAATGGGCGCGGATCGTTGATGTTAATTGCTTCTGGCAAGAAAAACTAATATCAAATTATAGCAGATTAAAATAATCGGTGCCACTTCAAATTTATCGCGCTCCCTGTTCACGCAACAGAGATGACACAAAAAGGGCAGGTTGCTGATAAATAGCAACCTGCCCTTTTAGCGACTTATGCAAAATCTTGCCTAGCCGACGCGCGCTGGCGACGTTGTACGACTTAGTGGGCGGCGGCGGCGTTGAGCCTGTTTGGCCCCCTCGCTGCCGCTGACTTTGGTCGCCGGTTTGCGACTTGCCGGTTGCTGCCGTGGGCGCCGTGGCGGTTGCTCCTGCTTGAGGGGCGCGGCGACACTGTAGTTGAAATTATCCACCTTGCGACGCTCGATAGTCCCCCCGAGGGTCTTTTCGATGGCGCGGATCATCGCCGTATCTTCACCGGTGACCATGGTAAAGGCATCGCCGGTGCGTGCCGCACGACCGGTCCGGCCGATGCGATGGATATAGGCTTCCGGGGTGTTGGGGATATCAAAATTAACCACATGTGAAATTTGCGAAACGTCAATGCCGCGGGCGGCGATATCGGTGGCAACGAGTACCTGATATTTGCCGCTGCGAAACCCGTCAAGGGCCTCCTGACGGCGTGACTGGGACAGGTTCCCCTGCAACGAGGCGGCCTGGTAGCCGCTGCCGGTGAGTTTTTCACCGAGCCGTTTGGCGCGATGTTTGGTGCGGGTAAAGACCAGTACCGAGTTGGTGTCGGTGTGGCGGAGCAATTCCAGCAGCAGATCAGCCTTCAGGTGCTGCGGGACCGGATAGAGGGCGTGACTGACCGTATCGGCCGGAGCGGCGGTGGCGACCTGAACGGTTTCCGGGTTATTCAACACCTCGTGCGCCAGCTTGCGGATTTCATTCGGCATGGTGGCCGAGAAGAGCAGCGTCTGGCGACGTTTTGGCAAGTGGGAAAGAATCTTGCGGATGTCAGGGAAAAACCCCATGTCAAACATTTGATCAGCTTCGTCGAGGACCAGAACGTCAATCCGCGAGAGGTCGATGGTTTTTTGTTGAATATGGTCAAGGAGTCGACCGGGGCAGGCAACGACGATTTCCGCCCCCTGCTTCAGTTTTTTGGCCTGTGGCCCAAAGCCAACCCCTCCGTAGATGGTGATGCTGCGCAGCCCGGTTGCGGCACCAAACTGCTCAAATGACGTATGGATCTGTTCTGCCAGCTCGCGGGTCGGTGCGATCACCAAAGCGCGGACCGATTTGCGCCCGCCATCCATCAACCGATGGAGGATCGGCAGGGCGAAGGCTGCGGTTTTTCCGGTGCCGGTCTGCGCCAGGCCCATCACATCAAGCCCTTGCATGACTTTGGGGATGGCTTGCGCCTGAATCGGAGTGGGCGTGACATAGCCGGCAGTGGTAATACCGCTGGTGACTTTGGGGTGGAAATTAAACTGGTTAAATTGCATGGTGTTCCTTTGCTGTGAGCTGCTTGAACATGTTATATGCTGACAGCTCATTAATAAAAAGGCCCCGGCGGGTATACCGGGGCCTGCGATGATTGGGTTGTTTCATCTAAAAACTGCGGTCACACTTTGCATAAAATAGCAGTGGTGCAGGCCTTATGTCAAGGTAAATAGTTGAAAACGGGCAATTTCTGCCCTTGCTAAAGGGGTGGTGTCAGTCGGTCGATTTAGTTGCCCAACAGTCCCGTTCAAAAATCCAGTCATCGCGCATCATTTCAACCAGTGTCATCATGCGTGCCTTGATGTTGTCGCGAAAAATTTGCTGATTGGGGAAGGTCCGTTTCTCCTCAATGCAGCGACATAGTTCGCGTCCCAGCTGTGCGGCGTGTGCGAAGAGTGCTTCTTCTTCAGGAAAAGTGCGCGCACCGCTGGTATGCGAGCCAACGCCACCGACTGATGACGCACCGAGCAGCTGGGCGAAACGTTCCATGTAGTTCAACACAAACTTGTCCTCACCGCCCCCCGAGGTTTCAACGACAGCGGCATATTTTCCTTCGAGGGTCTGGCAATGAATCAGGCCGTTGCAGCGATCGAAAAATGCTTTCATCTGGGCGGATATGCTGACAATATAATTGGGACTGGCCAGAATGAAGCCGTCACAGGCGAGGAGTTTTTCCTTGATTGCTTCGTAGTCGTCCTTGATATGACAGACCCCGGTGCGATGACAGACATCGCAGGCGACACAGGGTTTGACGTTAAGCGTTGCCAGGGAGAGAATTTCCGTGTCGGCCCCGGCCTCCCCGGCCCCGGCAAGGACTTCTTCGAGCAGCCGCCCGGTATTTCCCTGCATTCCGCGCGGGCTGCCAATAACAGCAATAATTTTCATGAATGGTTTCCTCCATACGTGAGAAGATCGGCCAGGGATGATCGTCAGGGCAGCTTGTGCCCGGTGGCCAATCGATGCGGTGGCCGGACTTTTTACGACGCCATCAAATATAACAAAAATTTCACATTTGTGATCGACAAAATTTCTGCGCAGCAATCAACGCCCCGCAAAGGCACAATGCCGGAGTCAGGGACAGCCCATTGCTGATCGGTGCTCCCGCCTTGAGAGCTTTGCATGAAATTCCATGTGCTGCGTTGCCCGTTCTTTTGACATAAAGTGTGTGTTTTTTTGGTCAGATTCGGTTACACTTCGTGACCGAGGCAAAGGCGCGTGTTTGACGCAATCACATAATTCGACAGGGACAATAATTCATCATGAGTAGCGAATTTTTTTTGATCGGGGTTGGCATTTTGGTCATCGTTGCCATTTTCGATATCGTCGTCGGCGTCAGCAACGACGCGGTCAACTTTCTCAATTCGTCAATCGGTTCTCGGGTGGCCCCGCAAAAAGTTATTTTATTGATTGCCAGCCTCGGCATCATGGCCGGGGTGACCTTCTCCAGCGGGATGATGGAGGTTGCCCGCAAGGGGATTTTTCACCCGCAATTTTTCACCATGCCGGAGCTGCTGACGATCTTTCTGGCGGTGATGGTCACCGATATTATTCTGCTTGACCTGTTTAATACCTACGGGTTACCGACCTCGACCACCGTTTCGATTGTGTTCGAACTTCTTGGCGCGGCGGTGGTGGTCTCCCTGCTCAAAATCGTGCAGTCCGGTGACGATCTGAGCTCCATCGCCCAGTACATTAACTCGGCCAAGGCGATCACCATCATCATGGGGATTCTGCTCTCGGTGGCGATTTCTTTTGTCTGCGGGGCGGCGGTGCAGTTTTTGACACGGTTGCTTTTTACCTTTAACTACCAGCGGCGGATCAAGCGTTACGGGGCGTTGTGGGGGGGGATGGCGCTGGCGTCGATCACCTACTTTATCCTCGTCAAAGGGGCGAAAGGGGCCTCGTTCATCTCGAAGGAGAATGTCATCTGGATCAATGACAACTCTGCCCTGCTGCTGGCCATGATCTTCGTGGTTTCCGCGCTCCTGTTGCAGGTTTTGCAACTGCTGAAATTCGACATTCTCAAGCCGGTTGTACTGATCGGCACCTTTGCCCTGGCGATGGCCTTTGCCGCCAACGATCTGGTCAACTTCATCGGTGTGCCGCTGGCCGGAGTTCATGCTTACACCGCAGCGATGGCGAGTAGCGATCCGCTCACGGTCACCATGAGTTCCCTCGGTGCAAAAGTCAAAACCGAAACGCTTTATCTGCTCTTCGCCGGGCTTCTCATGGTTGTCACCTTGTGGTTTTCCAGAAAGGCGCGCACCGTTACCGAAACCGAGATCAGCCTCAGCCAGCAGGAAGAGGGGCATGAGCGTTTTGAGTCGATCTTCCTGTCGCGGGCCATTGTCCGGCTGGTACTGCACGTCTTTGAATCGGTCAAGCTGGTGGTTCCCGCCGGTCTGCGCAGGGTGATCAGCCGCCGCCTCGACCCGAGCGTGGTGCGCCCGACATTCAAAGACGGCAACCGGCCTTCGTTCGATCTGTTGCGTGCTTCGGTCAACCTGATGGTCGCGAGCGCGGTGGTTTCCTACGCCACGGCGAACAAGCTCCCCCTCTCCACCACCTACGTCACCTTCATGGTCGCCATGGGATCGTCTTTCGCCGATCAGGCATGGGGGCGCGAGAGTGCGGTCTACCGGGTCACCGGCGTCCTCACGGTTATCGGTGGCTGGTTTATGACCGCCGTTATCGCTTTCTCCTGCGCCGGGCTCTTCGCTGCGGTGATCTTTTACGGGCAGGGGGTCGGGGTCCTGGTGCTGATTGTCGTGGCCGCCGCGTTGATCTGGAATGCGCGACTCAAACATGCGCAGATGACCGCCCAGGCGAAACAACACCAAGTCTTTAACCTCAAGTCGGTCAAGGACGCACGCGAAAGTGTCGCGACGACCTTCGAACATATGAGCGTGCTTCTCGGCTATATCCGCACCTCGCTCGACAACACCCTCGACGCGCTCTTTCGTCAGGAGTTCGATCGCCTCGGCGTGGAACGCAAGAAGCTGATGCAGACCCAGAAGTGGTCGAACGTGATCAGCGCCAACGTTTTCAAGGCGATGCGCCTGCTGGCACGGCAGGGGCACGCGGTGTCACATCAGTATCCGCAAACGATTCGGCGGCTGCAAAAATTGTCGGACGGGCATCGCGATATCGTGCTGCGCGCTTACCAGCATGTGGGGAATCACCACAAAGGGTTGCTCAATGTACAAATTGCCGAACTCGAACAGGTGCGGGCACTGCTGCATGATATTTTACTGGAAGTCGAAACCACCTTCACCCGGCACCGGATTGCCGATCATCCCGGCTTGACGGCGAAAGACCGCCAGTTGCGGGACCTGGCGGCACGGCTGAATGAAGTGCAAATGGCGCGGATCAGTGACAATACATCGAAGACGCGCCTCAGCATTCTTTACTATGCAATCATCGGCAATGCGATGATGCTGTCGAAACAGAACCTGGAACTGCTGGAGATTTTTGAAAACTCATTTGGAGAGATTGATCCCGACGCGCACGACTGACGCGCTGTTGATCTTCGGAATTCGCTGTTTGATGGAGGGGGTAAGACCGGTGGTCGCGGCGGTGGTTGTAAAAACCTATGCAGGATGAGCCGGGCGGCTATCCGGATGACGTCCTTGAATGCCACATAGCAACATGGAAGGCCAACCCCAATTGCAGGCCACTCTCTTATCGCATCACCAAATGACCTGCAGTCCGGGTATAGTAGCCAGTTTAAGGTCTGATGTTACCAGTTTGGCTTTATGGATCAGTGTGGTGGCTGCGATGAGCCGGTCGGCAGGATCGTTATGGGGGAAAATTTCCGCTAACGCACTCTTGACGGCAATCTCCGGAGTTGTCGGGATGACAACAATTTTCCGGGCCGCCAGAATAAGTTCTATAAATTCCTGGACATTTGTTCCAGGATCAAGCCGCCCCTTTGCCATCCGCATGGCGATCTCCCAGAACGAAATATCACAACATGCCAACTTCCCGGCTGCGTCAGCCTGGATAATCGCTGTCGTCGCCTTCTTGCTGAGTCGATCCGGATCGAGAGCATCAAAGATCAGAGCGCACGTATCAAGGATCAGCACGGCTGGCCTCCCATTCATCATCAAGGGGAGAGATGACATCATCAATACGGCTGGTTGCACGCAGCGCGGCCAAGCGTTGTCGCGCATTATTCCGCTCATCCTCTGGCGGTAAAATGCGCGCAACAACAGCCAAGGTAAAAGACGGGAAGCTGGCGACCGCTGTCGTAATCCCTTCATAAATCAGGTCAATTCCTACCTTGAAGGTCTTGACTATCTAGAGCCTGTCCCATTCAAAGCAAACACCCTATCCATCCCGGCTAGCGGGACAAAATAATCCACTAAAGGAGGCGTTTTTGCCTCCTTTAGTGGAAACAGATGCCTTATAATCTTGTCACTACACGAGA
>JARGFI010000036.1 GCA_029210745.1 Desulfuromonadales bacterium | reverse complement strand
GAAAGAGGAGTCGCTACGCAGACTTCGGATCGGAATCAATAAAATCGTGTAAGTTCAGTGACTCAATTGGGGAATTTGTTTTGTTTCCTCGTCAACACGAAATTGAATTCTAGTATCCATGAGTCGCTTCTGAGTTTATTGTGTGTACAAATGTTAGCACGAATGTTGATGGAAGGCAACTGATATCAGGCAATCTCTTGACGGCAAGCTCTATCTTGGCGCACGGTCACGAGGGTTTTCTCAACACGTCAAACTCGCTTTAATTTGCCGCAGGTTTGGCTTTTTTTTCTATATAGGCTTTGTATTGCATGTCTGATCTCTTGATATGATCAATGAACCATCTCAACAGGAATTCTGTCATTTGCGTCACGTTTGACATATTCGCGCCTGATATGCTGTACTCATCCTTGATTTTTCCCAGCTTTTCAGAAATATGTTGATGCTCAATTTTGTGTTGCCCATACCCTGAGTATGCGTACTTGAACATCAACGTTTCCTCCTCCAGGAAATGTTCCTTTACATATTTTGTTAAAAAATCGAAAAAGGGGTCAATGACTTCCTCACTTGAATTTGTGCGAAAAGAGTCTAATAAAACATTGAATTTTTCAATAAACATCTTGTGTTTTTCATCAATAATACTAAATCCTGTCAGTAGATCCTCGGTGAATTGTAATGTCATATTTTACTCGCTCCTGCGATGGGGTCGCTAAATGTGATGCAACGGATAAGGCGGAGAGTGCCGATCACTGCCGCCCCAGCCAGTTGATTGCATCTTTGACCGAGTGCTGGTCAAACTTGAAACGGAACTTGAGGAAAGCGCCCTGGGCGGTGAAATCGGCGCGGGAGAAATCTTCGTCGTAGAAGCCGGTGAGATTGTAGCCGATACTGAGCCAGGCGTTCTTCATCACCTTATAGCCCACCGAAACCCCGCTGCGGTAGTCGTACTGATCACTGTGCCATGAATGCACCAGGTTGCCGTGCACACCGATATCCCAGCTTGGGGTCAGGTCATAGCGGCCCTCAAAGCCGAGTAAATCTGTAAAACCGCTGTAGCTTTGCCCGGCAATATTTTCCTGAACATATTTAAGCCCGTACTGCAACGCCACCTGAGTGCGGCGGTTTGGCTTAACATTGGCGTGCAGACTGTTAATCAGCCGCCAGTTGCTGAAATTGCCGACACCGGTCTGGCGGTCAAACAAAAAGTCGAGGCGGTCCAGAAAAACCCAGTGACTCTCCACTGGACGCCAGGCAATGCCAAGACGGATGTCGCCGTTGGTGGTTTCACTCGCGCTCGCATCGGTCAGCGTCAGTTGAGTGCGACCGGACACCGCCACCCCCTGGCGCAATTCGCCCAGAGCGCTGCTGAGCAGGTTCCATTTATCCTCACTGTCAGCCGTGCGATATTCCAGCCGGTTTTCCCACGACCATTTAGCCTCTTTCCAGTTGAACCCGGTCGACATGGCGGTGTAGTCGTCACTGTCGCCCGAGGTCGGCACGGCGTTCGGGTTCATCGGGTCGGGGCCGGGGGCGCGCAACGTCTGGCTGCGGTCAAGGCCAGCGTCAACGCTGATCTGCGCCGTCACCTGCCAGGTTTGTTTCAGCCCCATGTTAGCCGCCGTGCGGGTGCCTGCTTCGGTAATGGTCTGCTCGACGCCGGTCATCGCCTGCGCCCCCTGCCACGGCGTTGCCTTGAGCCCGGCACTGGTGCTTTCACTCTCCTGATTATCGCCTCGCGCCCACTCCTGATTGGCATACACCGACACCGCTTCGGTCAGCCGGTAATCGGCTCCGACCAGGGTGCGGGTGGGGTGGCTTGACGCCGCATTGCTGCCGCCGAGAGCCTGGTCGTGATTAAAACGCAGGGTCAGTCGCTGCCACAAGGTCCAGTCGCTGCTGAACACCCCCTGCAACGATGTCGCGTCGGGACTGCCATCATTTTTGCGTTCCGTCGCCTGGCGCAGACCCAGGCGCAGGCTGTAGAGTTTTTCTTTCCAGCTTACCGCCACTTCGGCCAGATCGCGTTCAGCGTCGGTTTGCAGATTGATCTCGCGGGACAAGGTGCTATCCGCCGTCAGTTTTTCGCCCAGGGTCACGTCGGCTTCCACCCCCAGCTTGCGGATGCCGCCACTGACGTCGCGCTGCTGGCCGAGGCCGAACCCCGCCTGCTGCTCATTGATATAAGCCCGGCTACGCATCACGCTGCCTTTATGCGTCACCTCGGCCAGCCAGGCTTCGGCGCGGGGCGTGCTGGTGGTCTCAGTGCGTGCCGCTTCGGCGCGGACTGTCGTTTTCGGAGTCAGTTTCAAGGTCGCGTCACTGCCGTAAAGATCCCCTTCCACGCCGGTCTGCCCTTCATGCACGGCTGTCGCGCCAACTTCGATGCGTTGCTCAAACAAGCGCAGTGCCGCGCGGCCACCATAGTTCAGAGCCTGATCCCCGCGGGCGTCAGATTCATAATCAACAACAATAAAAACCGGATTAAAATCACTGTCGCGGGTCGGCACCGGCTCCTTGAAGAACAGCGAGCCATCGTCGTAGTCAATGTTGTAATCGAGATGACGGCTGAGGCTGCGGCTCTCTACAATCTGGTTATTGTCAAACCGGTCGCGGGTCTCAATCACAATCTTTTCCGAATTGATGACGATATCGCGGCGCGACAGGCGATAAAGCCCCGAGGTGCCATCACCTGGAATTTCATCCTTGACAAAGTTCTGGCTGGTATCCGCGGCAAAGATGTTCCAGGTTAAATAGCGGTTTTGCAACTCCGACTTGAACCCGTTCAGACTGCGGCTGTAGCGGCTCAGTTCAGTGACCGTCAGCCCGGTGCTGTAATCGCCGAACAAGGCATAGAACTGCGCCCGCTCCAGCTTCACATACAGTTTGTGCTGGCTGGCAGCGTCATATTGCTGCTGGCTGCCGTCACCGTACACGGTGTAATAACTGTCCGGATCGATCGTCTGCTCCAGGCGGTTATCTTTTGGCTTGTCGCTGTCATAAGCGGCGGTCAGCAGCCAGCTGCCGAGGACCTTGCCCTTGGCAAAGAAGGCGATGCGGCCATCTGTAAAGAAATCCTCCGGCTGGTCACTGGCGGCAAAGTTTTCCATATTGCTGGAAACACTGGTGTAGCCGGCGGTGCCTTCACCCAGCCCGACCAGAATCCAGTCGCGCAGCTTCGGGTTAACGTAGGTTTCCAGTGTGGTGCTGATATCGCCGTAGGCCAGTTGCGCGGTGTACACGCCGCTCTGGTTTACCGGTTCAAACTGAACCCAGCCGTCGCTGTCGATGGAGACAGTTTTGGCATCGTTGACCGCTGCCTGCCCCAGCAGACCGTCAACCGGCAGCGGCTTCAGATTCCCGGAGACGATCTCCAGGCTCAGCCCCGAGCTGATCAGCTTGTCGGCATTATCGCGAACCTCCAGCCGTACCCGTACCGGGGTAACCCCGTCAGCAATATTGGTGGCACTCTCCACCACGCGAATCGTCGTTACCGCGCCGGTACGGTTGACTGTTGCACTGTCGGTAAAGCGGGCGTTGCCGAACGGGCCTATCCCCTTGATCTCCAGCAGATGTTCGCCGGGACCGCCAAAATCGACCCCGATATAGCTGTAGAGCGTTTTTTTGCTGGCCTTGTCGGCCATTGTAAAGCCGATGCGCTCGGCAGAAATTTCTTTGCCGTCGATGGCCAGCACCGGTTTCAGCCGTGAGTCCAGCCGCACCCGCACGGCGTTGATCGGGTTGGGCAGCATCGCGCCGTCGGTGGGGGAGAGCAGGCCAGCGGTTGCTTCACTGCCGGCAGCGTTTTGCGCTGTTTTTACCTGAACCGCACCAACGCCGGTGGCCACGGGAAATTTCAGTGCCGCTTCCCCCGCAGTAATCATCTGCTGCTGGCCGCTGTCGGTTTTAACCCCGTTGAGCACCGGTCGGGTCACCTCATGTTGCACCTGCGCCAGAATATCTACCCGGCGATTGGCGGCGCGCCCTTCACTGGTGCGATTATCCCCCACTGGCACCGCATCGCCCCTCCTCACCGTAACGATCGTGGCGGGCAGGGTGTCCATTGTTTCGCGTAGATACGCCGCCAGACTCTCAGCTCGCGTCAGCGACAGTGCTAAGTTGTCGGCAAACAGGTGATGGCTGCGCGGCGCGATCGGCACATTGTCGGTGTGGCCGATAATATAGAGCGCGTCGATCGGTTGTGCTGCGACATCGGTCAGCCACAGGTCGAGAGCGGCGCGATCAGCGTCTGTCAGAGTGGTCGAAAAAGACGCAAAGCGCGGATAAAAAGTTGCCTTGCGGGTTTCAATCGCGGTGGTCAGGTCGCGGCGGAAAGTCTTCTCGGCCAGCGGGCTGGCCAGCTCCTCATTGGCGTCGGTGGTAAAAATCAGTTGCGCGCCGGCCGCCAGATCAGCGGCTGCCGCGTTAAGATCGACCTCCACCGCCATCGTCAGTTCGCCCGCGCTATCCGCCGCAAAGGCCCCCAGGGGGAAGACCAGCGTTCCGCTCACGGCGGCCGGATCCGGGGTCAGACTGCCGTTGATGCGGGCGGTTCCGGGGAGGTATACCGCCGCCGCCGGCAGGGTGATCTCCAGCCGGGCATCCTTAAAAGCGCGCGGGCCGCCGACCCAGCGACTACGCAGGGTGGCGACATCCCCGGCCACGGTGCTGGTCAGTGTCAATTCCGCCAGCGGTCGCGCCGCCCTCGCTGCCGCCTTAAGCGCGGCCTGCTCGGCGGCGGCCTGTTGCGCTTGCAGTTGCGCGGTAGGGCCGATATGAAAATCGGCCCGCCACAAGGTGCCGCCCTGCACATCAACAAACTGTGACACGTTATTGCCGGCAAAACGGGTCGTATCGACACAACTTCGCCCGGTATACCCTTCAGGCAACGTTTCCTCATCGAGCTGCAACACATGACTGCCGGGGCGCAGACCTTCGAGGTGATAGAGCCCGTCCTTGTCGGTGACTACAAAGGTGCCATCTTCGAGATAAATCCGCACCCCCGCCACGCCTTCAAGCTCGGTGTCGGGCTGGTCGCAGGGACCCGACATCACCCGCCCGACCACCAGTGAGCGGCTGCGCAGCAACTCTTCTTTAATGGTAATCGTGGCGCTGGCAGTGTTGGAGCGTACGCCACCGGCGGCGCTGGCAGAGGCCTGATTCACCGCCGCGCCGGGGCGGGCGGAGGCCGCAACTTCAACCACATAAGAGATCGTCACACTCTGCTGCGCTGTCAGTTGGGCAAGGTCAAAGCGCAGCGTGCGGCCATTGGCGGCGATCACCGGGTCAGCTACCGGCAGCGCGGCGATGCGGGCACTGCCGGGTTGATAACGCAGCCCCTGCGGCAGCACATCGTGCACCTGTATCGCCCGTGCAATACCGCGCTGCGAGGTATTGCTCAGGGTAATTGTATAGAGCACAAAATCACCAATACCGGCCACCGTCTTGTTCGCGGTTTTCTGCACCCACAGCGCCGCCGGAGCCGGATCGACCGGGACGTCGAGGCGCAGAATCGGCACCGGTGCAAGCATGAATGGCTCCCCGCGGGAGCCCGGTTCAAGGATTATCCAGGGCGAGCCGGGGAGATTCTGTAAATCAGCGGTCGATGCCGTCGAAGGGGCTGTCCAGCCGATCGGCGGCGCAACATCAAGGCGGTAATTGCCGGAGGCCAGCAGCGGGAAACGGTAGCCACCGGGGGGGAATGTATAAACACGACCACTGCTGTCGGTGACCGAGCCGCCGGAGACAACGGAGGCGGGATAGCTGCTGAGGCCATCGTCACCAAAGGCGCTTGCCGGCTGACCGGTCGTCATATCGATAATGGTAACCGTCGCGCCATCAACCGGCTCGCCGGTAGTGCTGTCAAACACCGTGCCCAGCGGATCGAAGAGCGAGGAGATGGCACTGGTATCGGTCTGGTCGGCAACATCGGTATAACTGGCGACAAAGGTCGCTTCGAGGGACACCGAGAGGATCCCGTCGCCGACCGTCACCGGCGTCAGTTCACTGTTGCGCGGGGTAATAAAACCGCTGAAGACACCGCTGTCAGGGGTCGTTTCATACAACCGCAGAACTTCACTATCGCCGTTGGAAGTGGTCAGCGTCACCACTATCGATTCCTGCCGGACGTCATACAGATTCTGATCCAGATCGGTCAACAGGATAAAGACCACATCGGCATTGTGAAAATAGGTCGCCGGCACCAGCGGCACCGGCTGACTCAGGTCGAACGGCGGGCCCCCCGCGTACGGTGCGGCAGGGAGCGCCAGCGGGGTAAATGGCCCGGCAGTATTTGCCCCGGCACCAAACTCGGGGAGGCTGACGGAGTAGGGGGTGCCACTGGTCGCGAAGCGCAGCAACTCAATCGTTGCCGGTGTGCGTTCTATCTTCAGCACATCAACCGTCGTCTCGTCAAAAAGTTTGGTGGTACCCGAAAATTTGGCAAAGTTGGTGATGGTTGTCTTCGCTGCTGCTGCCGGTGTTGAACCGACCGCCAGCAGCAGGAAGACCGCTGTCACAAAAAAGACCCAGCGGGACAAGACCCCAAACACACCCCTCCCGGCGCGGCGGCACAGAGCTCCGCCGCGCTGAGAGTTGCCCGTCGTCCGCAGTGTGCGGGCGGTGGGGGCCGGGTGATGTTTGATGAAACGATTCATACTGAGTCCGTTAAAGGTGGATGGTTACTTAATGCTGACGCGATAGGCAATCAGCACACTCTTGCCGCCACCGATGGTGCCGCCGGTACCCGCTGCTGCGCCAGTGCCGGTGTACACCACCAGCAGATCGCCCGGCGGAATGATCGATGCCGCGTCACCGTCGGCGGCCAGAGTCAGGGTGGTCTCCGTGTTGTTTTCATCACGATGGAGCACATCCTTACCGCCGTAAGCACCGGTGCCCAGGGTCACATACTGCAACGGAACCTTGTCGTCGATTCGGGTGTTGGGGATAATGCCGGTGCCGGTATTTTGTGCCACCAGCACATATTCCAGCACATCCCCCGCCTCACCGGTGACACCGCTGCTGTAGTAGGTTGCGGTGGCGCTGTTAAAGGTGAACGCTTGCGCACCCCCTCCGCCACTGTTGCCGACGGCGTTGGTGACGTTGCGCACAAACTTGGTCAGGGTGCCCTGGCCGGTCGAGTAGGTGGCGTTCTGGGTGACGGTTGCTGTGGTTCCGGCAGTGTTGGTCACGGTCAGATCCACCGGCACTACCACGTCATCGCCCACAGATTGCACGGTGCCCGAATAGGCGGTAACGTCGATCAGCTTCTGCTCCTGCACCGGCACGCCGGTGTTGGGCGCCGTGGTCAGCGCACTGTCCAGCGTGATGGTTGAGATGCCGCTGGCGTTATCGGTAATTGCAGTAATGGTGCGCACTTCGCCATTGATCACCACGGTATCGCCTACTTCCAGCCCATTGACCGAATTGTCACTGGTGCCGTCCGCCGGTACATTGATGACGGTAGTGGTTGAGCCGCTGGTGGTGACAGTGGCACCAAGGATAAACGGCACCGGAACCAGCGGGTCGGTGGGGCTGGTGGTGTTGGTGGTGGTGCCGTTACTGGCCGCCACCGTGTAGGTTTCCGGGCCGTTGCTGTTGGCCGTGACGGTAAACTGGAGCGTCAACGGGGTGTCGGTCTGGGCATACGGGGTCAACTTGTCGCCGGTGCCGACGACGGTACTCAGCGCCGAAACCAGCGAGACCGTGACGGTGACCGAGGCTTTGGCGGTTTTGGTGTTGGTACCGGTGCCGTAACTCAGTGTGGCTTCGTTGATGATCTGCGTGTTGGCGGCCACTGCCGCCCACACCGTCGAAACCCCGGTCAGTACCAGTCCGATGGTCAGCAACAGGCTGAACAGGATTCTGGTTGTTTTTTTCATGGGGTTGTTCCTTTCTTGTATTCAGTCTGGGTGGCCGATTGCCCACCCGGTGAACTGTGCTATACCCTGCCGACTATGAAGTCGTCAGGTGAGACGGCTAGTAGATTTTTACATCGTAGGTAATGGTAAATTTGCCGTTCGCAGCCATGTTCTGGCCAGTGAAGTCGATTTTAAATTCAGCAACATTCGCATCATACCCGACCGGTGCTCCTCCCCCTCCATCAACAAGGGGAGTGTAAGCCGCGTTATCCTGATCACTGTAGGTGACCGCGTAATTAGTGGTGGTGACCAGCCCTGATGAATTAGTCACATCGTCAGTAAATGTGGGTGCGGTTGATTGAAAAGCCGCAAAAGGGCTGAGGACGTCGGTAATGGTGATGGCAGAGGCTGTTTTGGAGCCGGTGTTCGTTACCGTGATCCTGTACTTAAGTACGGTACCAGGGCCAGCTGTAGCGGAAGTTGGCAAATAGTTCGCGCCGCCGTCGACGGAAACTTCCTTGGTGACGCTAAGAACGGAACGGGCAACATTGACGCTCGTTGCGACTGCCGCAGTGACGTTCGTGCCATCGCTAGCTGTGATGCTGCCAGCATAAGAGCCAGTGGTATTGAGCCCGGTCAGCGCTGCGGTTTGGAGGCTGACATTAAATTCTTTGTACTCAGTGACTAAAAAACCAGGAGTCGCCGCTGCCGCCAAGACGGCAGAAAGAGTTATTTTGGCGAAGTCACCTCGGAATGCGACGGGGAGAGCGGCGTCAGCGGAGGTATCTTCAGTGATTGATCCGACAGTGTATTTTGTACCGTTGATCATGACGAAGTCACCGGCGACAATGCCTTGTCCCGCCGTTGAAACCCCGTTGGTAAAGATCTCACCATCAGCAGTGCCATCAAACGGCACATAAATATCCGTAGCACCATTTGCCGCAGGGAAAGCCACGGTGGTTGCACCAAGCCACAATGTGCTTGCGGCGGAAACCGCTGTTGCCGGATCGATATTGGTAGGTGTGTACGTTGCCTGATTGATCGTATGCTCAACGGAACCGTTTGAGTTTGAATAAATACTGTAGGTTTGTGTCACCACAGTACTTTCGTCGGTTGGTGTACCCACTGTCGCCATGGGGCTTTGGGAAACAAAGGCGAGGGTCGGGGCCGCTTTCACGAGAGTGACGGTAACGGTAACAGTAGATGTAGCCGTAAGGGCAATACCACCGAGTGTTTTGTAGTCAACGATGACGGTGCTTGTAATGGCGGTCCCAGCCGCCGTCGATGCCTGCGCCGTTTGCGGGATTGACAGCGCTACTAACGCTACGAGCGATACAGCGCTCAGCAATGCCCGGCCAAAGCCGAAGATGGGATTGTGTTTCCGCGTTTTCATAGTTTTCTCCTTTAGGTTTTGCTGCGTTACGGGCGGTAATTTCTTTTCTCCCAATATGTGTCGCGTCTGATAATCTTGTAACGATGCGGGGAGGGCCGTCTCTGCTTGGTTTCATTGGTCAATTGTGGTCCTTGGCAGTGAATATAGTAATAAGGTTTTAAGGTACTCTCAATTTATAGCTGACGGACCCTTGTTCACCGGCGAGAATAGTAGGAAATTGCCAGCGTATATGCGTGTATTGCTCTGGTGTAGCAGTGCGCTTTTCTTTTGAACCGTCAGGTGTCGAAACCTCGTAGGTGAGCATTGATGGCTTTTTAAAGGTTTCTCCATGATCGATAGAAAAACTTAAATCATTTATTTCCGTTGCACTGCCGGGAAGGTAAATGGTCCCTGTTGGCAGGGGGTTGTTAACTATTACGTTTGTTGCAGGCTCGTCCCCTGTATTCTTGTAGGTAATAGTGAAAATCAGTGTCTCACCCGGCATCGCTTCTACGGTCGGTATGCGTTTGACAACCTGTTCACCGTTTTTGGTGATGGTTACGTTCTTTTCCGTAGACATGGACAGTTCCACTTGGGGGGCAGCCCACGCGAGGGTGGCGGGGAAGATAAGTGCGGCGGTCAGTAGCGTTATTAGAAACTTCCTGGGGTATTGCATAATTTTCCTCCTTCTAGGTGGTTGCTGATTGTCTGTGGGCATGGTGACGCGTGTCCCGGTTTTTGATTTGATCAGCGTTGTGAATGTACATTTGTTTCTTTCTCCTTTATTGTGAACTCTTCAAGCGGGCGAGGCGGGCCTCGCCCCTGCATTTATTCCTTTGTAATCGGTTCATTTGACCATGGCCTTGTAACGCAGGGTGAAACTTCCCCCGTCGGGGGCCATGTTGCCGGTCATCGGGAGTTTCCAGTTGGTGATGGTGCCGTCGTAACCGGCTGGGGCCCCGCCGCCTGCCGACGTCGGTGTTTGTCCCCAAATGGTCCCACCGTCGCTGGAATAATCGGGGGCGCCCATCGTCAGTCCGGATGTCCCGGCGGCGAAGTTGAAGGGTTCTTCCGGGGGACCGTCGCTGTTGAAATCCAGCTGCCAGGCGGTGTAGGGGCTCATGTGGTCGGTGAGGATCACGTTGGTGGCGGCGCCATTTCCGGAATTGATGATCTGCACGGAATAGGTGATGACGTCGCCCGGATTCACGGTAGGGCCGCTGGCGGACTTGAGAACGGTGAGATTCGGGTTCCCGAGTTTGAAGGCCCCCGCACCGTCATCGGAAATGGTCCCCTCGCTTCCTTCCTCCGCCGTGACCGTGGCCGCCCATAAGCCCGCATCCGTGATCGGCAAGGTGTAGGCATATTCGTAGGTTTTTGTCAGCGTTCCCGAATCGGCGACCTCGGTCATCGCCGCATTGGTGATTACCGCCGTGCCGTTCGGTTTATTGATGGTGATCGCGGCGGAGGTGATGTCAAAGCTGCCGAAAGGGTCGCTCACCACCGCCCGGAGGTACACCGTCTGGCCGCCGCTGAAGTAGCCGTTGGCGGGAGTGGTCGTCGCCGAATAGGCGGCGTCATAACCCGTGACGCTGTCCACGTTGATGATGTTCAGGGAGGGCAGGGAAATAAAGGAATTGTTTCCTCCGCTTACCGGATGGACAATGACGTTGCGCGTCCTATTGTCCGGACTGGTGTTGCGGACGGTGAGGTCCCAAGTCTGGCCCGCTGCGCAGAAATGATCCGCGGAGATTGTCAGGTTATTGAAGGTCACCAGGGTCGGGGTGATCGGTAAATAAGGATTATTGACCGCCGTTCCATCGAATATCTTAGTTTCGGAATAGGTCACTCCGCCGCCGGAGCAGCTCACATCGACTTGTACGGTCCTGCTTTCCGCTGCGGCATTGCTGGCCAGATACAGGCTGACCGGGACAATCGCCAACGGGGGGATGTCCGGGCTGATCGTCACCGGTGACGCCAGTGCCGGGCTCAGCGGCCAAACCTTTGATCCGCCCTTGGTTATGGTCGACGGGGTTCCGCTCGCCGGGATAATGCGGGAGAGGGTCGAATCGTGCAGGTACAACCGTTTGTTGCCCGCGCCGGCCACTGCCGAGGGGGAGACGATGAGCGTGGTGGAGCAGGGGGAGGCGCCGATGCTGCCGGGGTTGTTGATGTCGGCGCAGTTGTTGATGACAGTTCCGGCTGGTACGCCCAGCGTCGGAATGGTCGCTTCGAAAGCCACGGTGACCGTGCCGCTGGCGGGGATGGTGATACCGGTGGCGGTGAAATCCTGACCGGAAAAGGAGCAGGTCGCCCCTGCCGGGCAGGAGAAGACGGACAAGTTTTCAAGAGATGCGTCCACAGTGTCGCTCACCGATACCCCCGTGGCCTCGACGCCTGCGGTCTCTTTGAGTGTAATGGTATAGCGGAGGGTGTCGCCGGGATCGGGTTCGCCACCATTGAGGTCCTGCCAGGATTTGCTGGAGGTGGAAAGATTTGAAACGCCGACGGCCAGGGAGGCGGAGGCCGAAGCGCCGACGTAGCCTTCGGTGCTGGTCACCGCTCCGGTGCTGTTGGTGTATACTCCGCCGACGGCGCTGGTCACCTGCGCCGTGATTGTGCAGCTTCCGCTGGCAGAGATCGTGCCGCCGCTGAGGGCCAGGGAGGTGCCGCCGCTGACCGCTGTTACCGAGCCGCCGCAGGTGTTGGTGACGTCGGGAAGGGTAGCGTTGATGAGGTTGGTTGGATAATTGTCGGTGAACGTCACGCCCGTTGCCGCAGCGAGATTGGTGTTCTGCAGGGTGATGGTAAGAGCCGTCTCATCATTCACCGAGATGGAGGACGGGACGAACGATTTAGCAATAACCAGTCTGGTGGTAACGTCGTTGACATCGACCGCCGAATTACTTTCGGCATCGACGGTCACGATGGCTGTATTGGTCAGCGATCCCGCCGGGGCGGAGGAGCTCACCGTGGCGCCGACGGTGAAGGTGACACTGCTGTTCACCGGCATGGGGGGAATGATGATCCCCCCGCCCTGCATAGTGTTGATGGGCAGGGAAGCAGGGCAGGTCGCTCCCCCGGCGGCGGAGCAGCCGAGACTGTCGATCGTCAGGTTGGCGACGGCGGGATCCTGGAAGATTGCGTTGCTGAGCGGGGCCCCGGTGGTGTTGGTGATGACGACGTTATAGGTGGTGCTGTCGCCGGCGGTGAGGGTGGTGATGCCGTCGGTTTTGCTGATGTCGGGCAGGACGACGAGGGCCACCGTGCTCAGGAGTATGGACTCAATCGAGCCGTCGGGGCCATTACATTTTGAACCTGTGGCGGCCGGGTGCTGGGCACCTGTGCAGAGGTTTCCCGCTTGTGAATCCCAGGTGGTGACGTAGGGGATGTACAACCTGCCGCCGCTCAGGGCGTCAGCCTGGCAGTGAACGGGGACGTTGAAAACCGTATATATTCCAGTCCCGGTGCCGCCGCCAACATCACTTTTGCTGCCATCGCCGCAGGTGTCGGGTGGCCCTTCATAATCAAAGAAAGGGGTGCTCGGGGGGAGGATGTCAACCAGGCACTCAGCAGAGCCCCCATTCGCAATTGTTTTAGAGGGGTCCTTGCCGTCTTTTGCAAAGAAAAGCCCAATATCATAGCTGTTTGCATTGCCGAAATAAACTGTTACGTCCAAATCGATGTATATGGGTTGGCCGCCGACGCAATGGGTCTGGGACTCACTGGGGGGGACGGATATTCCGGTGATTTTGAAGTCTTGAGCCACGCAGTTTAAGTCTTTCTCGGCTCGTTCCGCGGCGCATTGATCAATAGGATAGGCGTGGGCGGCGACCGCGAAAATGAGCGGGCAGAAAAAAGCCAGTAAAATAGTGGCGAAGAAAGCTTTAATATTGATATGCATTTGGGATCCGATAATCTTCACGGCGACCTTTATTTTCTACAATTTAGAAATTGTAATGCTTGACTCACTTAACGTTGACGTCATGCCCGTAGCGACACTGCCGCCGACACCCCGCACGCGCACAACTCCTTCGTGGTCGTGGACGTTGTCTGTCAAAAGAGCGACCATCTTTTCAATAGTTTTAACGCGGCACGACTCGGCATCGGTGCAAATTTTCGAGATTTTGTGGCAAGGTGGTCAGCAGGTGACGCCGGACGGTGGCAACCGGTTTGAACGCGTTGAACTCACCGTTGATGTGGGTGACGAGAAAGACGTTCAGCTGATGCCGCAGAAGGGTGTAGGTGAGGGAGTGCTCCATGAACGAGTCATCACCCTCCCGCTGGTTATTGCGGCAGGCTGCTGCCAAACTTTTTGCAATCACCCGCAGTCGCACCGCCAGTGCCAGGGACAGATCTTCAGCGCGCGAGCGCAATTGTTTAAAAGCCAATAACTGTTTGGCGGAAAAATTTATTTCCTGCGAAAAGTCTGCTGTCTGCAGGGAGCAAAGAGAGTTTTTGATTTTCATGATTATGGATCCACTCGTTTCGGTAATGCCGGGATGATGAAAAATACCCGTTTGTCTGCGAGCAAGGTTTCCCACGTAAAGAAAACGAAAGATTATTTGCAATTTTAATGCCAAATGGATTTTTTTAAAAGAGACAGGTTTTTTGAGGTAAATCGGAGATTGCTGGTCAGCTATTGGGTATCTATTATGGATAGCTAAAATAGATCGGTCGGTGAGATTGTCGTCGATGCTGTGGCGTTCCAGATCTCTTTTGAAGGTGTAGTAGTTCATGTCAAGCAGCCGCGCGGCGACCATTTTTTTGCCATTGGCGGTGGCCAGTGCTCGCTTCAGTGCCCATTTTTCGACCTCGGCCATGGTGAGGGGCAGGCCAATGGGGGGTGTTTCCGCCGCTGTACTTCCGGTGCTCAACCTTCCGGCGGTGGGGTCGGTTCTGCTGATGGCATTATGCAGAATCTCCGGGGTAATCAGGTCGTCTGTCATGACTGCGGCGTATTTGATGACGGTATGCAGTTCACGGATATTTCCGGGCCAGGGATGGGCCCTTAACAGGGCGCTTGCGGCGGCGGAAATTTCCAGCGGTGCCCGACCGATTTCATGGCAGGCCTCCCGCAAAAACTTTTCCGCCAGCAGCGGTATGTCCTCGGGAAGGGTGCGCAACGGAGGCATCTCGATTATGAAAGTGGCGAGTCGGTAATAGAGATCCTGACGGAAGTTCCCCGCTGCGGTTTCCGCGGCGAGGTCTTTGTTGCTGGCGGCAATGATGCGAATGTCGGCATGTGCCACGCGGTTGCTGCCGAGGGGGTGATAACTTTTTTCATCCACTAACTGGAGCAATAACGCCTGTATGGCAGGGGGGGGCCGCATCGATGTCGTCGAGAAACAGGGTGCCCCCTTTTGCGGCACCGACCAACCCTTCGCGCTTGCGTGCTGCACCGGTAAAGGCGCCTTTTTCGTGTCCAAAGAGCTCGGCGGCGACCAGCGATTCGGGAATTGCGCCCAGCTGAACGGACACAAAAGGCTGGTCGGCACGCGGGCTGAGACCGTGAATGATTGAGGCCAGCCGCGATTTTCCGGCACCGGTTTCTCCCTGAATCAGTACCGCGTAGTTGCTGCGGGCGATGCGGACAACCTGAGCGGCGATGGCCCGCAACTGCGGCCCACCGCCAAGCATCTGTTCCACCGATTGCAACAGCTCATTTCTGAGTCCGGATAATTGATGTCGTTGCACTACCGGTGTGGCCACTTTTTCAAGGGTGGCAATCAGCTTGTCATCGTTGCAGGGTTTCGGCACAAAGCCTGCGACCCCCAGTTCGATGGCGCGAAGCAGGTTGTGGGTATCAGAGAAAGCGCTGAAGATGATGACCGGGGTCTGTGGGCTAAGCCTGCCCAGGTGCTCGGTCAGGGTGATACCATCCATTTCCGGCATGATGATGTCGGTCAGGACCAGATCGGGTTTTTCCTGTAAAAAAATATCCAGGGCTTCGCGACCGTTGACCGCAAAAAGCAGTTGTTTGCAAAGGGGGGTCAGCAGATCTCCGACGCTTTGACGTAACAGGTTCTGATCTTCAACAAAAAGCAGGGTCAGATGTTTAAATGCGCTCATTTTCACCGTTTAATGTGTAAGTGAAGCATGGGTAGTGATTTGACGCAAGAAGCCCGTGAAATAACAGGCAAGTAGTGACAATATTATGACACATTTATGCAGTTTTGATAGAAAAAGTCAATTTATTGATGCACTCTGGATGGCGTCGCAAACGCTAACGACGTCATCTGTTCATATAAAAAGCCCCGCCGAAAACTCGGCGGGGCTTTTATGTGGTGCCGGGTAAAGCCGAAAACTATTCGCAAAGATCGACTTTGATGTCCCAGTTTTTAATCTTCATGGTGCCGTTGACAGCGAGGTTCTGCTGCATCTTGAAACAGCGGTCAAAGAGTTGCGGCTCATGACCGATCCCTTTGGCCAGGCACTCGGTTTTGGCCATATCGAAGTACTCTTGCAAAATCGGCTTGTAATCCGGATGAGCACACTTGTCGATGATGGTCTGGGCACGATCTTTCGGTGCCAGACCGCGCAAGTCGGCCAGACCCTGCTCGGTGACCAGGACGTCGAGGTCGTGCTCGGTGTGATCGATGTGCGGAGACTTCGGGACGACGCAGGTGATGCCGTTCGGGTCGGTCTTGGACGGACGCGAGGACGGCGAGTGCATGATTTTCAGGAAGCCGTTACGCAGGAAGTCACCTGACCCGCCGAGACCGTTGATCATCCGGGTGCCGCCGACCAGTGTCGAGTTGGCGTGGGCATAGATGTCGAACTCTACCGGGGTGTTCATGGCGATACACCCGAGACGACGGATCGGCTCCGGGGCATTGGAGATGGCCAACGGACGCAGGGTGATCTTGTCAGCGTACTTGTCCCAGTTGTCGAAGAAACGTGGGAAACCGGGGGTCTCGGACAGCGACAGCGAACAGGATGATGCGGCGTCCAGTTTGCCGGAGTCGAACAGGTCGAGCATGGTGTCCTGCAGGACCTCGGTGTAGACGGTGAGGTTCTTGAACGGCCCTTTGGCCAGACCACCGACGACGGCATTGGCGATCGAACCGACGCCCGACTGCAAAGGCAGCAGGTTTTCGGGCAAACGCCCTTGCTTCACTTCATTGGAGAAGAAGTCCATGATGTGGCTGGCGATGGCTTCAGAGGTGGCGTCCATGTCGGTGAAGGCACGCCCCTTGTCACGCAACTTTGATTCACACACCGCGACGACTTTGCTCAGATCGCAGGGGATCGAGGTCTTTCCGATCCGCTCAGCGGCGTGGGTGATGCCGAGGATTTGACGCTTCGGCGGGTTATAGCAGGTCAGCAGATCGTGCATCCCTTCAAAAGAGGGCTGTCCGGTGTTGACCTCAAGAATGATCTTGTCGGCGACCTGAAGCAGTTCGGGGATAACGCCACACGATGAGGTCGGAACCAGTTCGCCATCTTCGGTGATCGCCGAGACTTCGATGATCGCGATATCGATCCGGCCATTGGCGGTGTAGAAGCCGTAGCCGAGGTCCTGCGCAAAGAGCGAAAGGTGCTTGTCACCCATGCGGATGCGCCCTTCGTTGATCCCTTTGGCGATGTTTTTGCCGGTCTGGTAAGGCCAGCGGCGGTCGATCATGTCGAGGGTTGCCCAGCGGTCCTCGGTTTCCGCACCGACGGACGCGCCGATGAAGAGGCTGAATTTCATTTTGCCTTGCAGATTGTTCTTTTCAACATGATCCGCCAGGGCGATCGGCACCACCTTCGGGTAGCCTGCCGGAGTAAATCCCGACCAGCCGAGGTTCATTCCGTTCTTGAAAAACTGAACGGTTTGCGCCGGCTCCATGACCTTGTTGAGCAAAGACTTGCAGCGAACGCGATCTTGTAATGTACCGTATTCAGACATATTTTTCTCTCCTCCTTTTAAATTTGCCGAAACGTCTCAGTGCGTTTCGAACCGGGATTAAAGGGGTTTGCAGGGGTGATAAAACCAATAAGGAAGAAGCTCCCTCGTTGTCTGTTCATTCTAAAATCAGGTTATAAAGGCCCAACTTTTATAGCGTGACGATTGGGGCAAGTCAAGCGAAAACATACTGACTTCTGCGTTGTTGCACCCCTCCAAAAGGGAGCGAACAGGGCGACTCAATAATGTTTTTCGACCAGCTTTCGTCCCTTTAGAACATAGGGGCTGTCGGGAAAGTTGCGATAAAGGAGATTGAAATAATCGGTTGCCTCCGCGCGTTGCTCATTGAGCAGGTAAGCTTTTGCAAGGAGAAAAAGGGCTTTGTCAAGATTTTCCTGGTAATTTGGGTAGCTTTCCAGCAGCCCGGACAGTCTTCTGATGGCTGCAGGGTACTGTTCGAGGCGTAAATAAACTTCCCCCACATAAAGTTCATGTTCCGCCAGCCGGTTGTGGCACAGTTCGTTGAGTTGCCTGGCCTCGGCACTATGAGAAGATTCCGGATATTGGCGTAACAGTGTTTCAAAAGTGGCGATAGCATTGTGCGTGGCGGTCTGGTCACGATCGGCGGAGAGCATCTGAATATAATAGGCTTTGCCGAGTTGAAAGATCACCTCTGCGGCCTGCGGATAGTTGGGGTGTTGTTTGAGAAAAGCTTCCCAGGCGGCTACCGCTTCGGGGTACTGTTCGGCCAGAAAGTGTGTTTCGGCGATTTTAAGTTCAGCGATAGTGACCAGCTCCGGCGATTGATAACTGTCGCGAACCTTCTCCCAGGAGGCAATGGCATCTTCGTATTGATTGTTCTCCAGAAACTCTTCGCCCTGTTTAAAATACTGATCGGCGCTCTTTCTTTCGGGGACTTCCGTCGCCATGCAGGCCGCGAGGATAAAACAGCAAAGGGGGATAATGAATAGGCGCATTTAGTTGTTGACTCCTGGGTAAAATTGCCTGCTGACCTTACGGCAAGCGCGATCGTTTGTCAATCTCCATTGCCAGCTTGCGGGCCAGTTCCGTTGTGGCCAGTGGCGATGATGGCCGTTCTCGCACGGCGCCGCGAGCAAAACGCTCCTCGGTCGCGCGCCGTTCCTGTTGCAGTGCCCTGATCATCTCCGGGGAGAGCTTCTGGCGCTCTAACGCGGCGTCAAATTGCGCATCGGTCAAACTGTGCGGGGGGACGCCGAGCAGTCGCGTCAGCTGTTGGTTGAGATCACACCGAGGACGGCGACGAATAACGATTCCGAGCGTCCCCGCAACGAGCAGCAAAGTGACCGTAATGGCCACTGTCGGCCAGCGGGAAGATCGCTGCGTCGTGCGCAGCAGCTGATAACGGGCAGTGACCGGGTCAAAAACGCTGGCCAAAAATTCCGGCTGGCGGGAGGCGATCCAGGGTTGATAAAGATAGCGCTGGCGTCGCACTTGCGCGTCTTTTGCACGGCCGATAAGTTCGTCGCTGAGCAGGGTGAGCCGGTCACCGTAATGCAGCGGTGCGATCAGTTCAACGGCGGACAGATTCCCGCGACCGGCAAGGGTGACAACAACTTCACGTGTGCCACTCGCCGCGCTGTTGACCTTAAGTCGCGCCGCGCTGACGACGGCGCCGGAAAAGTTGGCGGGACGCCCCCGTTGCGGGAGTGGTCGGGGATGGATGATGAGCGGTGCCGGGGGCGGGATGTCGCTGCCACCGTGTGCGGTGAGTGTGACAGTGATTTTTTCAGAGGTCAGCGGGTACGCCAGTTTGCGCGTGGTTTCGACGATGCGGTGGTGACCATTATGCTCTTCGCGGCGTGGTAACAGGGGGGGGAGATCGGTCAGGATCACGTTGTCGAGGCCGCCCCAGACAGGAGTCACCGCAGTTGTCGGCAGCTGTTCGTAGCTGAATTCAAGGCTCAGGATAAATGCCTGACCGACATAGGGACGCGGGTTGTCGACCAGCAGCCGCAACGTCAGGTTCGACGGCGCGCCCAGCGCAACAGTGCTTGTTACGATCCAGAAAATAATCATCAACAGGCCACTACGCATCGCCTACCAGTCCCTTTCCAGGGGAACTTCGCGCATCGTTGCATTGTTCAGGGGCGCGTTCGGGAGTGTGTGCGGGGTGACGTTTTTGAGCAACTTCAACGCATGTTGACGTGACATGCGCGCACCGTTTTGCTCCGTCGGTTCGCTGGTGCCGCTGCCGGTCGCCTCCGTTGCGTCCGCCCTGCTCTGCCGCAGTGCCAGCGCCAGGTTGACGCGGGTTGCTTCGTCCTGGGGATTTTCAAGCAACGCTGCGGTCAATATGTCCACCGCAGGCTGACCGGCGTTGTTCAGCAGCAGAACGGTGCCCTGATCACGGAGAGCCGCAGCGCGTTCAGCACCGTCAAGGTGCTGCGCGGCGGCACCGTAATGGCGCGCCGCTGCGGTCAACTTGCCAGTCTGATAGGCATCATAGCCGGAGGCAAGTAATGCGCTGCAAGGGTCATTAAGGCGGCAGGCGGCAACCAGCATGAGCAATGCAGTGGCAGCGACGGTCGAGCGCATGCCCCGCCGTTGCCCGCGCAGGGGTAGATAGCGCAACAGCCAGCACCCCAGTGCCAGCCAGAGAAAAAACTCCGGATTCGCCGGGCGCCCGGCGATTGATGAGTGCCAACCGCTGGCCAGTGCGGCGAGTGCAAAGGAATCCGGGGTGAGCGGGAAGAGCTTGCCGCCACTCCGGCTGGCCAGTTGTTCCAGAAAATCGGGGTGTGCCCGACTGAGTTGCGGTCGTTGGTCGGCAGCGCGGCGGGTTTTCCCTTCGTGGTCAAGAAATGGTGCCCCAGCCGTTGAACCGAGCGGCACGCAGTAAATCGGGATCGTCGTCAAAACCTCCGGGGGCGGGCCGGGGAGGGTGCGTTCGCCGTCGCTGAAGAGGATCACACTGGCGGTGACGGGAGGGCCGGGCGCGGCGGTGAGTAACTGTTGCGCGTGGAGCGCGGCGGCAGCGGGGGCGGAGCCGGGCGCGGCAATCATGCCGGGGGACAGGCGGTCAACAAAGAAGAGCAGTGCCTGCTGATCGGTGGTGAGCGGCAGTTGTTCGACCGCTTCACCGGCGAACGGGAGCAGGGCAAAGGTGGTGCCGGGGAGCGCTGCAACCAACTGGCGGATTTCGGCTTTGACGCGATCAAGGCGAGTCGGCGTGACATCGGCGGCGCTCATGCTGGTCGAGACATCGACCGCCAGCACCACGGTCGGGGCCGCCGCGCCGGCAAGTGAGCGGCGGGCGGTTTCGGGGGCGGGGAGCAACAGCGCGGCGCAGATCAGGGCGGCGGTCAGTAGCGACGACAGGTCGTCGCGCAGGCGCTCCTTCCCCCCCGGCAAGGGGTGCCAGTGATGCAACCGTCGTCGCCCGCGCAGCTCGGCGGCAACGATCAAAATAGCGCCCGGCACGAGTAATCCCGGCACGAGGAACCACGGCAGATTCATGGCATCCTCCGCAACCAGCCGCGATAGAGGATCACCTCAACCAACAGCGCGATGAGCAGAAGGGTGAGGATTAACGGTCGCAGGGATGTCCGTGCGATCTTTTTAGTGGTTACCAGCGACGTTTTTTCGAGTGCGTCGATCTGCTGGTAGACCGTTTCCAGTTCATCGCCACTGAGCGCACGAAAATAGCGGCCATGGCTGAGCCGGGCAATCTTCCGCAGTTCCTGTGTGGCCAGCCCGACGTGCAGCTGCTGCCCGCTGAGGGTAATGTCGCCGCCGAAATCGGTACCGAAACCGATGGTGTAGATACGGATGCCAAGCGCCGCCGCTGCCCGTGCCGCGGCCGTTGGCGCGAGGCGACCGCGATTCGAAATACCGTCGGTCAAGAGGATAATCGCCGCGCTGTCGGGGGGAGCGCCTGTCAGTCGCGCCAGTGCCACGCCGAGAGCATCGCCGATGGCGGTGCCGCTGCCGCGCTGATCCGCACGAACCTGATCCAGCCGGTCGAGGATCACGCCGCGGCTCAGGGTGGGGGGAGTCAACAGGTAGGGAATCCCGGAAAAGAGCACCACGCCGATACGGTCGTCAGGGCGCCCGGAAACGAAGCGGGTTGCTTCGCGCCGCGCCACCGCCAGGCGATTCGGCGCCAGGTCCGTGGCGGCCATGCTGGTCGAGATATCGAGAACCAGCATCAGATTGCGACCGCGACGCAGGGTTTCCTGAACATGTTCTTGGCGCGTCGGGTCGACCAATGCGCCGATCAACAGCAGGATGATTGTGGCCGCCAGAAACGGACGCCCGCGTTCAAGACGAAGCCGCCAGGTGGGCCGTTGGGCCAACGGTTCAAGGGTTGAAAAATGGAGCGCTGCTGATCGACGTGGCAAAAATGGCACGATCAACAACGGCAAAAGGAGCAACAATCCGGGGTGCGAGAGAGTCAGCTGCATCGCTTTTCCCCACTGTGGCGGAGATATTCGGTGAGCAACTGGCGGGCGGTCGCGGTTCGTGCCTCGGGCGCCGAAAAGCGTGCGGCGTCGAGTCGTTGGCGCCAGAGGTGCTGCTCCGCTGCGGGTAGTTCTCTGTCGGAGCTGATCCGGCGGTCAAGTTCGGCAAGCAGCTCTGCACCGCTGAAATCGGCGAGGGACGGTGGTCTTTGCGGCGGCAGAGGACGCCGGGAGGGAGCACGCAGGGCCCAGAGTGCCACACTGCCAGCAAGCAACAGAGCCGCTACTTTGCCCAGTGGCACAGTGTTGCGCGGTGGCGACGGTGGCGGAATAAGCACGGCATCCGGAGGGATGTCATCGCGGATTTCCAGTGTCAGCGGCGCGGTATAAAAATGCTCGCTGACCCCGCGCACAAAGGATAATGAAGGGAGCGTAACGCTGCCGCTGCCCAGTGGCAGCAGGAGGAGTCGATAATGATTGGCTTCGATACGGGGTGCCGCCAGGGCGATGAACGGCGAGAGTGCGGGAAGCCCGCCGGGAACCACGTCGTCCGGCAGGGTGACATGCACCGTGACAATTTTGCCGAAGGTCGGCGTAGCTGGTTCCACGGTCATCGCCAACGGTGCCGCGCCGAGCAACAGGGGCGCATGGCAGAGCATGATCACCCTGACGATCCAGCGCTTCATCGGTGTCTCCGGCGGCGGAACAATGCGGCCAGGGTGGGGAATATCGGCTGCTCGCTGCGCAGGAAGGTATGGTCGATCCGGTGACGGCGCAGCTGCATGACAAGTTGGCGGTCAAGTCGCTGCCAGCCGCCGGCAAGGGCGGCAGTGCTCAGATCGACCAGCCGTTGGCGACCGGTTTCCGCATCCTCGAAGCGGGTCAGCCCGGCGCCGGGCAAGTGTTGTTCGCGACTGTCGCGCAGCGGCAGCAGCAACAGCTCGTGGCGGGCAGTGACTTTGTTGAGCAGGTGTCGCGGCAAGGAGCCGTGTCCGTCAGTGAGGAGGATCAGGAGGCCGGGACGTTTGCCAACCGCCAGGGCGGTTTCGAGGGGAGGATGCAGGTCCGTGCCGCGTCCGCTCGGCGCACCGGTAAGTATTTCATCGAGAATACGCAGAGCGTGGCTGCGGCCAGTCCGGGGCCTCACCAACGTTTCGATCCGGTCACTGAAGGTGATCAACCCCAGCCGGTCGCGATGGGTAACCGCTGCGAAAGCGAGTAGTGCGGCGGTTTCAAGGAGCAGCCGGCGTTTGGCCGGGGTCATTGAACCGGAGATGTCCGCCAGCAAGGTCATCGAGCGACTGCGTTCTTCACTGAACTGTTTGCTGTGCGGAACGCCGCTGCGGGCGGTGGCATTCCAGTCGATGGCACGAATGTCGTCCCCCGGCTGGTAGAGGCGCAGGTCAGTAAATTCGAGCCCTTGCCCGCACAGCAGCGAACGGTAGTCGCCCCCGGCCAGTCCGGCCAGCAGCCGTCGGGAATTGATTTCCAGACGACGCAGCAGCGGACGGATTTCCGAACGGGGGATCATGGTGGAGTGCTCAGGGTTGGGGGACGGCAGCAAAGATCTGTTGCAGCATGGCGGCAATCGATACCGCTTCGGCTTCGGCCTCATAGGAGAGCAGAATGCGGTGACGCAGCACCGCCGGGGCGACACTGAGAATGTCGTCAGGGACGACGTAGGAACGACCGCGCAAAAAGGCCTGGGCGCGGGCGGCGCGAGCAAGGAAAATACTCCCGCGCGGCGAGACCCCGTGCTCGATCAATGGCGCGACAGCGGCCAGACCAAAGTGTTCAGGGTGGCGCGTAGCCGCCACCAGATCGAGCAGGTAGTCACGCACCTGCGGATCGAGATAGATGGTTTTTACGGCCTCGGTCGCCGCTGCCAGCGTGGCCGGGTCGAGCTGGGGGGTGATGTGCGTCGGGGGCGCGCCGCTGTAAGTGTCAACAATCCGCTCTTCATCTGCCCGTGAGGGGTAATCGACCAGGAGCTTGAGCAGAAAACGGTCGGTTTGCGCTTCGGGGAGCGGGTAAGTGCCTTCGTGATCGAGCGGATTTTGGGTGGCAAGGACGAAGAAGGGTGCGGGTAACGGATAGGTGGTGTCGCCGAGCGTCACCTGTCGTTCCTCCATCGCCTCCAGCAGCGCCGACTGGACTTTGGCCGGAGCCCGGTTGATTTCGTCGGCGAGCACCAGATTGGCGAAGATCGGGCCTTTTTTGATGGCGAAAGTGGCGCTGCCGGGATGAAAGACCAGGGTGCCGAGGAGGTCGGCGGGGAGCAGGTCGGGGGTGAACTGGATGCGCTGAAAAGTGAGGTCGAGAGCGTTGGCCAGACTGTTGACGGTGAGCGTTTTGGCCAGACCGGGGACGCCCTCGATCAGCACATGCCCCTGACTGAGCAGGCCGATCAGCAGTCCTTCGAGGAGTTCGCGCTGGCCGATAATAACCTTGCCGAGTTCGTCCATCAGCGGTGCGACAAACGCACTCAGGCGGACGATCTTCTCGTCCGCCGCTGATGGCGTCAATACGGTCAGGTTGTCGGGCAAAAGACCCCCTTGAGTTTTTGCAGTGCGTTCTTTTCAAGCTGCCGCACGCGCTCACGGCTGATGCTGTAGTGGTCGGCCAGTTCTTGCAATGTCTGCGGTTCGTCGGCGAGAATCCGTTGCTCAACGATGTGGCGTTCGCGTTCATTGAGGCGTTGCATGGCGCGCTGTACCTGCTCATTCAACAGCGACTGTTCCTGTTGTTCCGCCACCAGTTCTTCCTGACTGGCGCGGGTGTCAGCGAGCGAGTCGCTGAGAGTATACCCTTCGCCTTCGACCAGT
Organism: Desulfuromonadales bacterium; assembly: GCA_029210745.1. Lineage (GTDB taxonomy): Bacteria > Desulfobacterota > Desulfuromonadia > Desulfuromonadales > JAHYIW01 > JAHYIW01. Next base: position 3,639 of record JARGFI010000036.1, on the reverse strand, counting down.
TCAAGATCAATAGACTGGTCACGCCCTCCCATGCGCATGGTCATTTCTTCGACATCGCTATTACGCACATCAAGCTGGCGAGCGATCTCGGCGGCGTCGGCATCGCCGGTCAGGTTGCGCAAGGCGTTACGCGTCTGGCTGAGTTTGAAGAAAAGTTTTTTTTGCGCCTGGGTGGTGCCGATCTTGACCAGCGACCAGCTGCGCAGGATATAATTCTGAATGTAGGCGCGAATCCACCAGACCGCGTAGGTAATCAGGCGCAGGCCGCGATCCGGGTCAAATTTGCGCACCGCCATCATCAGACCGATATTCCCCTCCTGAATCAGATCGAGGAGTTTGACCCCGTAATTGCGGTATTCAAGCGCAACTTTGACGACAAAGCGCAGATTCGCCGTAATCAGCCGATGGGCACTCTCGATGTCGCCGGTGTCACGATAGCGGATTGCCAGGGCGTGTTCTTCGTCACGATCGAGCAGGGCAAAACTGTTGACCTGGGTCATGTAGTGATCAAATGAATCGGTGGTAATCGGAAGACTGAGCGTACTCATTATGGTTGGTTCCCCCATTATTTTGATGTTTGGCACTCTCGGTGGGAGAGTGCTAGTAATATATAACAAAATGCATGAATAATTGCAAGAGGTGGGGCGACAATTTTTCATGCCGGGGGGACTTTTTGTGACGCCATCGAAATTGCTGTAGATCAAGTTACCGTTGTGTCAGATGGTGTAGTATGAAGGCGTATGGCACCTCTTATGTGTAAAGGAGAAGATCGTGACTGAAAAATTTCCGCTTGAATTCTATCGTCAGATCATCGACCAGGCCCCGGATGCGATCCTGTTTTCTGACCGGGAAGGGACTATCCGCTTGTGGAACCGAGGCTGCGAACTGGTTTTCGGTTACAGTGCCGCCGAAGCACTCGGCCAGTCGCTGGATATTATTATTCCGGAAAAACTTCGGGGACGGCACTGGGAAGGGTATCACAAGGTTATGGCCACCGGAGAGACCCGCTACGGTACCGAGCTGCTCTCGGTCCCGGCACGGCACAAGGATGGTCATCGACTCTCCTGCGCCTTTTCCATCGTCATGCTCAAGGATGACTACGGAAAACCCCTTGGCGTCGCATCAGTGATGCGCGATGTGACCGCGACGTTTGAACGGGAAAAACAGCTTATGCAAAAGATTGCCGCGCTCACGCCGTAGGAGGTGACGCATTTTTCTTGAGATTTCTCGGGGCAATATAGGGCAACGGTGGGATCAGGCTCCTGAGTTGTCAAGATAGTCCACGGTTGTCATCTTGGAAGCCCGCCCCCGCCGCATCATTGTCGATTAGGCATGACGCAATGAACTACCAAAAACGGATGACAGGACATGGGTGGTGTTTTAAGGAAGTGCCCGCAGCTGCTCTTCGAGCCGGTTGAGGTGCTCTGTCCAGATCGCTTTAAAAGTCGGGTAGTCATGATCGCCGGGCAGGGTGAAGACGTGACTCGGAGCAAAGGCTTCACTGAGCAGTTGCGGCCCCTTTCCGGTCAGGGAGTCATTGTCGCCAAAGCCGAGATAGATCGGCGGATATTCTGCAGAATGGCGAGTGTAATCATGCACCCAGCTCCAGATCGTCCGTTGCCAGTCATCCAGCTTGCTCTGCTCCGGACCCCATACACCGATACCACCAGCCTTCTGGATTTCCTTGTGGATTGATCCCCAGCCCATGAAGGGGCTGACCAACAGGACGCCATCGATATCTTCGGCATACTTGCGCAGATAGAAAAGGCTGCCCATCCCGCCCATGGAAAAACCGGCTAACCAGACCTGCCGGTAGCCACGGGCTTTGGCCGGGTCGATGATGTCTCTTTTTAAGCGTTCTTCGAGGGTTTCACTCTTGTAGTAGCCGAAGTGAGCGTCTGGAATGATCACATCAAACGGGAGTTTGCGGGCGCGGACCTCATCAATCAGCCCGTGTTTTTCAAAATCATCAATACTCCCGCCGATGCCGCGCAGGATAATCAGCAGATGATGATTGCCCGAGCTGTTGATTTGACCATATTCCCTGGCCGGTATCGGGATTGTAGCTTTGGGTACGCAGGCGGTCAGAATCAGCATCGCGACCAATAAAGCGACACGGGTGAGATGTTGTGAGGATCTCATCAGGTTGTCTCCGGATTAGTTGAGCAGTTCGCGGGCATTCTCCCGGAAATGCACTTTCCAGGGATAGGGGTCATCAAATTCAGCCAGGTTCTGTCTCGCAACCCATTCCAGATCCTGCCGGGCTTTTTCGCTTTCATCCTTGATGGGATAGAAGTACTTGCCCCGCGCCCAGCGAGGGAACAGCCTTGTACCGCCTCGCTCGATTGCCTGCTCCATGTATTTATCCCCTTTTACTTTAGACCCTCCCTTGCTGGTCGGCAAGGCGTAGTAGCAGATTACCTTGGCGAATTCGACCGCGCCGCCGCCAAACTCCGGGGCGACCTGCTCAATGCGGTCGAGAAAAATCAAACCTTTTTGCAGCCAGTTTATGTTGGCAATCTTTTGCGCGAGGTTCATTCCTTCTTTAAATTCATATTGTAACGCTGTCACCCAGAAAAACATCGCCTGAACATCGTCCTTGCCCAAGGTGGCTGCCGCGTCCCAGGGGGCTGTGCCACGATCAACTTGCTTTCTGAACGAGGGGTTGGTGTACATGGCGCGCTCGGCGTAGGTCATGGCGCGTCTGAAATGGAGAGATTTTTCCTGTGAACTTTGGGTGTACGCCGTCCCCAGGAGAATTTCCTGGGTACAGAGCATGGTCAGCGCGGTCGTGTCTCCCGGGTTGGCAACAAGGACTTTTTCGTAAGCCGCGATGGAGTTCAACAGCGACGCCCGGTCGTTGGCTTTTTCAAACAAAACCTGTGCCTGGTTCAGGAGCACGGCGGATTGCGCTGTTGGAGTGTCGACCCCGGCATCTTGCCATTGCGCGGTCCACTGCATGGCACAACCCGAGAGGGCGACCGCCAGCAGAGAGGCCAACAACAGCTGCCTGCACCACGATTTTTTCTGTAATCGATCAAAGATTTTAGCTTTCATGATTTCTCCGATCTGAGCATTTTAAAGGGATCAGGGAGGGCAATGTGTCGTGGAGGATGGGCAGAAAAGTTTTGCACCATGCCAACACGGTAAAAGATGAATAATTATAGTATGGTGGTGTGGTTATACAAGCAAGAATCTGTCGGTTCTGAACTTCATTGGGGGATATTGTCCATTTTGTTAACTTATCACATCTTCCTCAGGGCCATGTCGATGCTCATGCACGCAAGGCGTAACCCGCGGGTTTCGTCGCGCCCGCCGACATCCTTTTGCCTGGCAGCAAAAGGATGCAAAAGTGCCTGCGCTCGCAGCGGGCATGGTGGTTTGCGTGGTGTGGTGCTTTCTCTGGAGATTGCGAGGAGAGACGATATGCTGCTCATTTGCACCGGGACGGGGCATTTTCTTAAGAGGCCCCGTTGTCGTTGAAAATTATTATAGCCGGTTTTATTACAGCTTCAATACAACACTCATTATTTACAGCAAAGCTCCCGTCACCACGCTACTCCTCATGCTCATGCTCATGCTCATGCTCATGCTCATGCTCATGCTCATGCTCATGCTCATGCTCATGCTCATGCTCAT
>JARGFI010000035.1 GCA_029210745.1 Desulfuromonadales bacterium | reverse complement strand
ATTCCGGCTAAAATCATGCCGGAATGACGCTGTAGGAGTCGCCTTCAGGCGCGATTGTTCGCGGCTAAAGCCGCTCCCGCAAGAGCAGCTGAACAGTTACCAAATAATTATAAAAATGAATGGAAAAAATGTCGTGACTCTATAGACTTAACAAAGACGTACTCTCAAAAGGGAGGTCCTCATGTTTGAAGCGGCAGAATTGGGCCATGTCATTGATGAACACAGCTATGCTGAGCAGGTGCCGAAGTTGCGTGAAAATCTGCTCGACGCTCAGTTTGATCTGGTGGAGTCGAGCCGGTTCGAGGTTGTGATCATCATTGCCGGCATGGACGGAGCGGGCAAAGGAGAGGTGATCCACATGTTCAACGAGTGGATGGATCCGCGACACATCCAGACCCATGCTCCTGGCGCACGAACTGAGGCAGACCGGGAAAAACCGCCGATGTGGCGATATTGGCGGGCGTTGCCTGCCAAGGGCAAAATCGGTATTTTTTTTGATGCGCTCTACAGTGAGGCCATCTCGGCGCGTGTTTACAAGCAGATCGATAACTCGGAACTCGACCAGGCTCTTGATCGCATCAGTCGTTTTGAAAGGCTGCTGGTTGATGAGGGGGCGCTGGTTTTCAAATTCTGGTTGCACCTGTCAGAAAATCTCCAAAAGCAGCGTTTTAAGACCCTCGAGAAAAACCCGCAAACCCGTTGGCGGGTGACCGCCAAGGACTGGGACAACCACGAACGCTATGCACAATTTCACCGGGTCGCTGAACGAGCCCTGAGGCAGACCAGTTTTAACGATGCACCATGGACCATTGTCGAGGGTTATGACTTTCGTTATCGCAATCTAACCGTGGCCAACACCCTGTTGCAAGCCTTGCAGCATCGTCTGCAGCAGTCCCGTGTTGCCGTTCCATTGCAGCATGTGCCGCCGGAGACACCGGCAACCGACGATGTCAATGTTATCAATACTCTTGACCTGACTCCGAGCCTTGGCAAAAAGGCATATCAAAAAAAACTGCTGAAATGGCAGGGACGTTTAAACCGTTTGTCGCGCAAGAAAAAATTTACCGGGATGTCGGTGGTCGTTGTTTTCGAAGGCAACGACGCTGCCGGCAAGGGGGGCAGCATACGCCGGGTCATTAATGCTTTCGATGCCCGTCAGTATCAGGTCGTGCTGGTTTCCGCACCGACCGACGAAGAGCTGGCCCATCCCTACCTGTGGCGTTTCTGGCGGCACCTCCCCGGCAGGGGGAAAATCCGGATTTTCGATCGCTCCTGGTATGGCAGGGTTCTCGTCGAGCGCGTCGAAGGGCTTTGTCGGGAGGAGGACTGGATGCGCGCCTATGGCGAGATTAACGATTTCGAGGAGCAGCTGATTCGTAACCGTACCATCGTCGTCAAGTTCTGGCTGGCCATCAGCAAAGAAGAACAATTACGTCGCTTCAAGGCCCGTGAAACCACCCCCTTCAAGCGCTTCAAGATTACCGCAGAGGATTGGCGCAATCGTGATAAATGGGAGAAGCATGAAAGTGCCGTGTGCGATATGGTCGAGCGCACCAGTACGGAGATTGCGCCGTGGACCCTGGTCTCCGCTAATGACAAGCGTTACGCCCGCATCATGGTATTGAAAACCCTGTGCCATTGCATTGAAAACCAGCTCCGGCAGAGATAGTATCGGTCTACTGGTGAGATGCTTCGGGTCTTGCCTTGCAGGGTGCTGTCTGTGTCGTAACCTGTCACTGGACAGCAGAAAGAAAATAACAAGGCGGCATCAGGATTTTCTTGATGCCGCCTTGTTGCTGGTGATTACTGAATTAGTTCTTGTAAGTTTGAACGAGTCGGTCGGTAACCTTGGGGTTCTTCTTGTCTACTTCAAAGACAACCGTTTCGCCCAAGGGACCGGCACCCAGAATGGTTTTCGTGTAAGGCAGATGACCGCTGGCCATGAATGTCTCGTTGGTTTTCTGGTTGCCAATGACATAGAAGCGTTCGCCCTTTTTATATACAAAGAAATCCTGGGCGTTGCTATCGACCATAAAAGGTATGTGGGCAAACTCCTTTTGCAGCCGATCTGTCTCTTCCGGGTTTTTCTTGTCAACCTCGAAGACAACGGTCTCACCCTTGGGTCCGGCTCCTGTCAGAGTGCGGGTGTAGGGCAGATGACCGCTGGCTTTGAACTTTTCAAGAGACTCCTGGGAGCCGACCACAAAGAGGCGACCGTGGTTTTCATAGACATGAAAGTCTTCACCTTTTGACAAGACCGGTTGAGGCCCCGCATTAGATGTTTGAGCCGTCGTGGTAGCACAGCCCGACAGGACAGCCGCCATAAGTAACATTGCAATGAGCATTCGCATTTTTTCCTCCTGATAAAAGTTTATTGATATTCAGTAATATGAAACATTCTGCTGTTAGTTTTATGTTTTTGTTCGGTTAGAATTTGGAAGGGGCTTACATTGACGATCTACATCTTATGAAGTTCAAAAATATCAGGGCAAATCGATCAGGATTCATCTCGCTTGCTGCAGACATCGATCTAACCAACACCTCATTCATCGGTAATCACCTCGCAACATGTTACCGCCAGCATACAAAAAACGCTTATTTCCCAAGGGCTGTAAGTCTCTGACATGAGCGCAAAGAATCGAAGGGGAGATTTTATAATGATCATGCAACTTAAAGAAATCCTCGCCGAGCGGCGGCTGCAGAGCAGCTTCCAGCCGCTGGTCAACTTGAAGTCTTCAGAAATTCTCGGTTATGAAGCCTTGGTGCGGGGACCCTTGAACAGCCCGTTGCACTCACCGGAGAGTTTGTTTGCAGTGGCTGCGATGTGCGGCCAGCTGGATAAACTCGAGATTGCCTGCCAGGCGGTTCATCTCAAGTCGTTCGTTGAACTTGGGCTCGATGGCCTGCTTTTCCTGAATATTTCCCCGCAGCAACTTTCGACCAACTGCCGTTCTCCACAGGGGATCAAGCGGCTACTCGGGAAAATGGGATTGTCGCCAGATCGTGTAGTGATCGAATTGACCGAACATCGGCCAGTGACGAACGGCTCACTCCTCTGCCAGGCGGTGGACGACTTTCACCGACAAGGGTTCGGTATCGCCATTGACGACCTGGGTACGGGGTACAACGGGCTCAAGCTCTGGGCGGATCTTCACCCGGACTATGTCAAGATCGACCAGCACTTTATCCAGGGGATTGACGAAGGTTTCGGCAAGCGCGAGATGCTGCTGTCGCTGCTGGAAATTGCGCGCGGGCGGGGCTGTCGGGTCATCGCCGAGGGGATTGAACGGGTCGAGGAATATCGCGTGATCAAGGAACTCGGCGTCACGATCGGCCAGGGGTACTTTTTCGCCCGCCCAAGCATCACACCGATCCGCAGCCTTACTGCCGGGCAACTTGTTGTGGTGGACGGGAATAATCAGCACAAGGCCTGTATTTCTCACCGTTCGGTCAAGGTCGCCAGCCTGACCCGGCTTTCGCCGACGATCTCGCCTCGAGCCACGGTTCAGGCGGCGGGCGATTTGCTGGCCGATAACGGCAACCTGCGCGCGTTGCCTGTTGTCGACGACGGGCTCCCGCTTGGTATCGTCCACCGCCATGAGTTACTCAACCTGCTTGCCAGCCGTTTTGGCCGCGACCTTCACGGGCGCACCCCGATTAGCGAGTTCATGGACAGTAACCCGCTGATCGTCGACAAGGAGATGCCGGTCGAGAAGCTGAGTCATTTGATTACCGATGTCACACAGTTTCACGGAACCAAGGAACAAAGAGGAACAAAGAGGGACGCTGCTTGCTATTTTTCTATTTCAGCCATTAACTGCCTCAACATGGCTGTCTCAACCCTCAATATCTTCTCCCCCCGCTTTGCCGAAAGACTAACACCCGAGGAGCCAAGGTGCAGAAACCTGCCGACTTCGTTTCCTCGATAACCTAATTCAAATATCGCCAGATGGCAGATGATTCCCCGCGCTGCCGCCGGGGCTCTGGTTTTACTCGGCCTTCTCACGACCTCTGGATCGAGGCCCCACATCCCCGAAACGACTTCCAGTAAACGGGGCAAGGTGACGACGCCTTGCATCTTCGTCTGCAGTTCGACATGCCGTTTCAGCTCGTCCACGAAATCGCCGCCTCCCAGTATCCTTTCATCAAAACTTTCGGGTTCGTTATCCTTACGCTCGCTCTGACTTCGCCTCAATCCCCCACCGACCAGATCATCACGCCGACCTTTCTTGATCCCATCCGCAACAAATTGACGATAGTTTTGTTGTGCGATGTCGAGCGTATTGCCGAAGCGTCCCAAAACCGAGTTGGTTTCCTGCCCGGAGATACTACGGTTACCCATCAGGACCGCGTGGCCGGACCAACGGTAATGATCCAGCTCATCAAGACTCGCCACCATCCCTGCCCGCAGTGGATTGAGGTGAATGTATCTGATCAGTTCCAGCAGATAAGGCTCCTCTTCGCAGACGATGGACTTATAGCGGTTCTGAAACAGGTGTCCGCAGCGTTTGTGGCGGCGATTGAACGACACCGCGTATCCGGTCAGCAAGCGGCGCATGAAAGATGCCAACGATGTCGCGGTCGGCATTAATAACATGTGAAAATGGTTGGATAAAATTGCCCAGGCGTAACAATGAACGCCGGTTTCTGGGAGCAGAGTGGTGACGCGATCCACAAAATTCTGCCGGTCGATATCGTCAACAAAAATATCGCAACGCTCAATTCCCCGCACGATTACGTGTTGGAGAAGCCCGGCAATGTCAAGTCTGGCTAATCGTGGCATGGATGGACTGTATCAGTTCGAGAAAATTTTTCAATAGAAAAATAGCAAGCAGCGTCCCTATAAATTCTCGGCGACGTATCTGAATGAATCAATCTCATAAAAAAGCACCGCCGAAGGGCGGTGCTTTTTTATGAAAAAACCCGTTATCATCAATATCGGTAATGATCCGGCTTATATGGCCCCTCGACCGGAACATCGATATAGGCGGATTGCGCGGCGGTCAATGTCGTTAACCTGGCGCCTATTTTTTCCAGATGCAGACGGGCCACCTTCTCATCGAGAATCTTCGGCAACACGTAGACCTGTTTTTCGTATTCAGCATATTTGTTGAACAACTCGATCTGCGCAATCGTCTGATTTGCAAAACTGGCACTCATCACAAAACTGGGATGTCCGGTGGCACAACCCAGGTTCACCAGTCTTCCCTCGGCGAGCAGAATGATGCGCTTGCCGTTCGGAAAAACAATATGGTCAACCTGCGGTTTGATGTTGATCCACTCATAGCGGCGCAGTGAAGAGACATTGATTTCATTATCAAAATGTCCGATATTGCAGACGATCGCCTGGTCTTTCATCGCCGCCATATCATCATGATCAATCACATGGAAATTCCCCGTGGTGGTGACAAAGATATCCCCTTGCGCGGCGGCATCCTGCATTGTGACCACCCGGTAACCTTCCATCGCCGCCTGCAAGGCGCAGATCGGATCAATCTCGGTCACCCAGACGGTCGCACCCATCCCGCGGAACGCCTGAGCGCATCCCTTGCCAACGTCACCGTAGCCGAGGACAACACAGATCTTCCCGGCGATCATCACATCGGTCGCGCGCTTAATCCCGTCGATCAGTGATTCACGACAGCCGTAAAGATTATCAAACTTCGACTTCGTTACGGAGTCGTTAACATTCATCGCCGGGAAAAGGAGTGAACCGGCCTTTTCCATCTGATAGAGCCGATGCACGCCGGTGGTCGTCTCTTCCGTGACACCACGAATCGCAGCCGCCGCCTCGGTCCATTTGGTCGAATTGGCGGCAAAATTCTTTTGCAGCACCTTGAGCGCTTCGCTCCACTCGTCACTGTCATCGGCGGTCGGCTCGGGAACCGCGCCGGCCTTCTCAAATTCAACCCCCTTGTGTACCAGCAGCGTTGCGTCGCCGCCGTCGTCAAGGATCATGTTCGGCCCCTTGCCGTCGGGCCAGGTGAGTACCTGCTCGGTACACCACCAGTATTCGGCAAGCGTTTCGCCCTTCCAGGCATAAACCGGAACCCCGCCTGCCGCGATTGCCGCTGCCGCGTGGTCCTGGGTTGAAAAGATATTGCATGAAGCCCAGCGGACTTCGGCGCCCAGATCAACCAGCGTTTCAATCAGTACGGCGGTCTGAATGGTCATGTGCAGCGAACCGGTAATCCGTGCGCCCTTAAGCGGTTGTTGCTCGCGAAACTCCTCGCGAATCGACATCAATCCCGGCATCTCGGTCTCGGCAATGGCAATTTCCTTGCGGCCCCACTCCGCCAGGGAGATGTCCGCAACCTTGTAATCGTGACTCATTGATTATACTCCTCTTGATCGATTAATTCCGCAGTCAACACCTGTACGGCGGGAAGCTTGTTACTGTTTTTCATCAATTTCAGGTTAACCAGACGATAACCGGCGAGTTGCAGCCAGTCTGTCAATTCCTGGCGGGTAAAACCCAGCCACTGATCGGCCAGACGATCCCGGAACCACTCCAGCTGATGTCGTTCCAGCTCGGCGATCAGCACCTTGCCGCCGGGACGCAGCACCCGGCGCAGTTCGTTGAAGACTGTCGGCGGATGGGGAGCGTGATGCAGTACCATGTTCAGGATCAAGGCATCGGCACTGTGGTCGGCGACAGGAAGATGGGTCATCTCACCGAGGCGTAAATCGACATTGACCAGTTGCTTATTTTCCACCCGGGTCCGGGCTTCATTGAGCATCGACGGCGAATGATCGATGCCGATAACCTGACGCGCCCGCAACGATAAATCTCCCAGCAAACTGCCGGTGCCAACCCCGACATCGACCACGGTTTCGACCTGCCCCAGTTGCTCCAGCAGCGCCCCTTGGTAGCGATCCGCGGCAATCATCTCTTTGGCCAGCCGATCCCACTCGCGCGCATGGTGGTCAAAAAAATCGCGGCTTTTGCGCTGCCGCTCATCCAGAATACGGGTAATCCCCTGTTGATCGGCGGGATACACTCCGTCGGTCGCGAGGTATTCAAGGATTGTCGGACACAGCTGCTGAAAATAGTTGTTCTTCCCGTCGAGGCGAAAATAGCTCCAGGTCCCCTGGCGCTGCACAGTGACGATTCCGGCATCGAGCAAAATCTTTAAGTGTCGCGAAATACGCGATTGCCCCATGGCGAGAATATCCGTCAATTCGCTTACGGTAAATTCTCCCTGAGCCAAAATCGCGACCAATCGCAGCCGCGTCACGTCCGCCAATGACTTAAACAATTTAACCATAAATCAACTTTTCAAAAAATATAAATCAATTATTCTTGATGTATCATAACAATCAAAATTGATCAATGTTTTTTACACCGTTCAAGCGGAAAGGGTGACAAATAGCTCTCACTGTGATATCGAAATCTTTGCAAAACTCACTTTCACCACACTCGAATCGAGAGGTTTGGACCATTGAACAACTTTGTGCTTTTCATCCTCCTCGCCCTTGCTGCGGGGATCTGTATCCCCACCCAATCGGGGATCAACGCTCAGCTGGCCACCTACGCAAAATCGTCTGTCTTTGCTGCTACGATCTCCTTTATGGTCGGTTCCCTTGCCCTGTTCCTCTATGTCGTCATTATGCGCATCCCGCTCCCTGTTGCAGCGCTTGGGGTGGCTCCCTGGTGGTGCTGGACCGGTGGCTTGCTCGGAGCGTTCTTTGTCGCCGTGACAATTTTTCTTGTCCCGCAACTGGGGGCAACCACCATGCTCAGCCTGGTCCTCGCCGGGCAGATGGTGGCTTCACTGATCTACGATCACTACGGTGCGCTCGCCTTCCCGGTGCACCCCATCAGCCCGCTGCGTGTTATCGGCGTACTCCTGATAGCGATTGGAGCGATTCTGATAAAAAAGTTTTGATCGATCAAAAATGCTAACGGCACGACCACTATCGATTCTTGACGTCCACGGCTTATCCTTGACGCTCTACCATTCACCACGTAGACTGCCCGTCATTCACCGACATAATCATTAGCGTAACAACCAAAGCTGAAGGATTGGACCGTGACCCTTAATTTCCGCGAGCACACCTATTCTGTTTGCTATAATCTGTGCCTGATCACCTGTGGTTCCCTGGTCTATGCACTGGCGATCAAAGGGATTGCATTGAATCACAACTTCATTCCTGCCGGTCTCTTTGGGATCTCTGTCCTGATCCAGCAACTCACCGGCCTGCTTGATGCGGGCAGCTGGTATATTATCTCCAACATCCCGATGTTCGCCCTTGCCTGGACCATGATCAGCCGTCGTTTTTTGCTTTACAGCCTTTTTGCCATGCTCGTTACCGGCCTCTCCTATTCACTGTTGCCATTTAACTTCGTCATCAACAACCAGCTCTATGCAGCGGTCACCTGCGGGGCTCTCTCTGGTGCGGGGGCCGGCATTGTGCTGCGTTCGCTCGGTTCAAACGGCGGCATTGATGTTCTGGCCGTCATCCTGTTTCAACGTTTCAATATCGGGATTGGTCGTTTCTATCTGATTTTCAACCTGGTTCTTTTTGCAATTTGTTTCTTCACCCTGGATGCTGATCTGGTGATCGTCTCGCTGATTATGGCCTTCGTCTCCGCCAAAATTGTCGACCAGGTTCTGGCGATGTTCAGTGAACGTAAAATGACCCTGGTGATCTCCCGGCAGTCACAACAGATCGCCGACGAGGTACTCGAAAAACTGAAGATCGGGTCGACCTTCCTCGAAGGCACCGGCGCCTTCAACAAAAAACCGCAGCGGGTGCTGATGACGGTGATCAACAACATCCAGCTCAAACGCCTGGAGGAGATTGTTTTCATGCATGATCCTGATGCGCTTTTTATTGTTGAAAATACCTTCAACGTCATTGGTTCTTCTTTTTCAAAACGAAAAATCTATTAATCATTCACACGTTGTGTCCATCCACAAACAGGTTATGATGCAAATATGAATCGACACCAGATCACAAAAATCGGCCTTACCGGAGTGATCCTGTTATTGCTGACAGCAACCTGTTACCAGCCGCTTAACACTCCCGTCTATAACAACGCGTCGTTACGTGCGATTGATGCCCAGGCAACCGGATATCTGGATGATTCGTTTAACAAGGCATTACTGGCTTTTGCCGCCGCTCGCGCCACCAATGCCGTTCTCTCGCTGCTTCAGGACAGTGAACTTTCCCTCCCGCTGGTGACCATTGCGGTCGGCGAGATTCTTGACCCGCTCAACGATCTGGTTGAACATTTTTCCTGGGTCATGCTCGTCAGTCTGACCTCCATCGGCGTGCAGAAATTTCTCCTCAATATCGGGCCGTGGGTTGCGGTCAAACTGCTTTTGCCCCTGTCGCTGGGTTTTTTTCTGCTTGCTCTTTGGGGACAGCGCGGTTTACGCACCTATGCCGCTCCGGTTGCCCGGCGACTTCTCTTTGTTGCACTGTTTGTGCGTTTTTGCGTACCGGCAACAGCCTGGGTCAACGCGCAAACATATCATCTTTTTCTTGACAGCGACTACCAGGTTGCCGCCGGGCAAGTCGAGCAAAACGCTGCACAATTAAAAGCACTTCAACAGGAACTGGTGGTGGAATCGGAAGAGGACAGGGGACTTTGGCAACGCACCAAAAATGCTGTGAGCGGGGCATTCAGTCCGGCTGAGTGGAACAAACGCTTCAGGAAAATTGAAGCTTCCGCGTCTGCCATGATCGAAAGTTTTCTTAAATTGATCGTGGTGTTTTTGCTGCAAACGGTCCTGCTGCCGTTATTGTTCCTTTGGGGGCTGGTGCAGCTCTTTAAATTTTTAAGCGGCAGTCCATTACTGCCGAAGATTGAAGAACGGATTGTAGCGAAACTGATCGGTGCACACCCGCCCTCCGCCAATCAGGCGGCAAAAGAATCTTCGCCGCTATCACCGTCCGGCGGCTGAACAACCCGCAAGACGACCAGTGCCAACGTCGCCAGCTGATGGCCAAGGTCAGTAAATGATGATGTAGCCGTGTTTCGTTGCTATCGAACTAATTTCCAGCACATCATCAATCCGGTATTCACTGCCATCAAGCCGGAAGATATAACCGCCTTCAGGGAGTTCTTCGGCAAGGCTGATCAGATATTCAAACATGGCGGTTTTGACTGTTTCCATCTCCAGGGCTCCACAACGCAATCAGTCAATCGGACGGCCAATGCGCCCGAAACGAGGGAAAAACTTGTCTGCATCCCACGACCAGTATTTTATAAAGGCCAGCCCTTTGAGCGCGTCATAAGCAACGAACCCCCAAAAACGGCTGTCATAAGAACGATCACGATTGTCTCCCATGACAAACAAACTCTCCGGCGGGACGACAACGGGACCGAAATTGTCGCGCGGACTGAGGGTCTGGGGAAGGACATTCGGTTCCTTGAACACGGCCTGCTCCAGTGCCAACGGTTGACCATTGACAAAAACCTGCTTGTTGCTTATTTCAATCTTGTCGCCGGGGACACCGATCACGCGTTTGATAAAATCCCGCCGTTTGAAGTACGACTTATCGCGGTCTTCCGGAAACTCAAAAACCACCACATCCCCACGCTGCGGCTCGCGAACAACCAGAAAACGTTCATCGCCAAAGGGCAGTTTCGTCCCGTAAATAAATTTGTTGACCAGCAGATGGTCACCGATCAACAACGTATCTTCCATCGATCCGGAAGGGATTTTATACGCCTGAATAACCAGTGAACGAATCACCAGCGCCAATAAAGCGGCAACAATAATCGCCTCGACCCACTCCCGCACCTTTGATTTATGCGTCCTTTTCGACACCGCAGGCGTCGATTCTTCTCCAGTGTTTTCTTCTTGCACAGCAGGATCTTTTGCCATCATTTTTGTTCCTTTACTTTAAGGATTGCAAGGAATGCTTCCTGAGGCAATTCAACGCTGCCGACCTGCTTCATGCGCTTTTTTCCCTCTTTCTGCTTCTCCAGAAGTTTGCGTTTCCGGCTGATATCACCGCCGTAGCACTTGGCGGTCACATCCTTACGCAGGGCTTTGACCGTCTCGCGGGCAATCACCTTGTTGCCGATCGCCGCCTGAATCGCCACTTCGAACTGCTGGCGCGGAATAAATTCCTTCATTTTTGCCGCCAGTTCGCGACCGCGATACTGGGCTTTGTCGCGGTGCACGATCAGCGACAGAGCATCAATAACTTCACCATTGATCATGATATTGAGCCGCGTCAGTTCGCTGCGGCGGTAATCGAGCGGTTCATAATCAAGGGAAGCATAACCGCGGGTAATTGTTTTGAGGCGGTCGTAGAAATCCATCACGACTTCATTGAGCGGCAATTCGTAAACCACCATCACCCGTGTCGCGGTAAGATATTTAATTTCGCGCTGGATGCCGCGTTTTTCTTCGCAGAGGGCAAGGACACCACCGACAAACTCATTCGGCACATGAATCGAGGCGAGGATAAATGGCTCCTCAATCTTTTCGACAAACTGTACTTCGGGGAGTTTATTGGCACTTTCAACGGACAACTGTTCCCCGCTGACCGTGGTAACTTTATAGACCACGGTCGGTGCTGTGGTAATCAGCTCGACGCCAAATTCACGTTCCAGACGCTCCTGGATGATCTCCATATGCAGCAGCCCGAGAAAGCCGCAACGAAAACCGAAACCAAGGGCCAGCGACGTTTCCGGCGTGAAAGAAAAAGATGCGTCGTTAAGGCTGAGCTTTTCCATCGCGTCACGCAGGGAATCGTAATCACCGCTGTCGATCGGATAAAGCCCCGAAAAAACCATCGGCTTGACCTCTTTAAACCCTTCGAGAGCAACGCTGGCACCCTGTTTTTCATGGGTAATCGTGTCGCCCACCTTGGCGTCCTTGACCCCCTTGATACTGGCGATAATAAAACCAACCTCGCCCGCCGCCAATTGCGGTAACTCGACCAGATGGGGAGCAAAGGCACCGACTTTCTGTACCTCATAACAACGCCCGGTCGCCATCAGCCGGATCCTCTCCCCCTTGAGCAAGGTTCCGTCAATCACCCGCACCAGAACAATGACCCCCTGATAAGAGTCATACCAGGAGTCAAACACCAGAGCCTTCAACGGAGCAGCAATATTGCCATTGGGGGGAGGAATTTTGTGAATGATCGCTTCCAGGATCTCGGCGATTCCGATCCCCTCTTTGGCGCTGGCAGAAATCGTCTCACTGGTGTCAAGACCGATGATTTCTTCAATTTCCTCTTTGACTTTTTCCGGCTCGGCACTGGGCAGATCAATTTTGTTCAGCACCGGCAGCACTTCAAGATTTTGATCGATCGCCAGATAAACGTTGGCCAACGTTTGCGCCTCAACCCCTTGTGACGCATCGACAACCAGCAGCGCCCCTTCGCAGGCCTTGAGCGAGCGACTGACCTCATAGGTAAAATCAACATGTCCCGGAGTATCGATCAGATTGAGAATGTAATTCTTGCCATCGGCAGCCCGGTATTTCAGACGCACCGCCTGCGCCTTGATGGTAATTCCGCGTTCACGTTCCAGCTCCATCTTATCGAGAAACTGGTTGGTTTTTTCACGCTCGGTGAGCGTTCCGGTTGCTTCCAGCAAGCGGTCGGCAAGGGTCGATTTACCGTGATCAATATGGGCAATAATCGAAAAATTTCGTATCAGGCTGCAATCCATCGGGTTCCTTTACTGTGAGCTGAGAACAGTTGATAAAGGTAATGATTTTTAAGGGATTTGTAAAGAAGAAAGGAGGACAAATTCGGTGCGCACGAGGATTGGTGGGAGTGATAGCGGATGGATTTGAGCCTGTCGGTTACCGATACAGATTAAAGGATGACTTGATTTGATGATGTCAATCGCTGATAATGCGGCGAACTTTAAACCAGATTGTATTATCAGGAGCAAACAAGCATGAAAAGAGTATTGACGCCCCTTGTTCTTCTATCCCTGTTCATTCCGCTGACCACACTGGCGCAAAGCCGTGCCGGTCAGGTCACCATGGAATTCGACCTGAGCGCACAACCGGTCGGCGAAATCGTGAAACTCTGGATCCCCTACCCGGTGTCAGATCAGCATCAGCAGGTCAGCACGATTCGCCTCAGCGGTGACTACGCCGCGACAGGCGTTTACACCGTCCAGATGAACGGCACGCCGCTGCTCTACGCCGAATGGCCGAAAGGGAGCAAGAGTCGCAAGCTGAATCTTGCCTTTAACGTCGAGCGCAAGGAGCTGCGACGCGGCGCACTGCCGGTTCATGAGCCGGGCTGGAACCGCGCCGATTACGCCGAGTATCTTACTCCGACCCGTCTTGGCCCGATCGATGGAGCAGTCAAGGAACTGGCCGATACAATCGTTGCCAACAAGACGACTGTTCTGGAACGGAGCAAGGCGATCTACGACTGGACCGTTGAAAATATGTACCGTGACGCCAATACCGTCGGCTGCGGCAAAGGGGATGTCTGCTTTCTGTTGCAAAAACCGGGCGGCAAATGCACCGATATCTCCTCGGTTTACATCGCTCTCAGTCGTGCGGCGGGAGTTCCGGCCCGCGAAGTTTTCGGCCTGCGAATCGGCAAAAAGAGTGAGCAGGATATTACCGGCTGGCAGCACTGCTGGGCTGAATTTTTTCTCCCCGGTCATGGCTGGGTGCCAGTCGACCCGGCTGACGTCCTCAAGGCGATACTGGTGGAGAAGCTGACTCTCGACAGTCCGCGTGTCACCGAGCTGCGCGACTATTTCTGGGGCGGCATCGATGCATATCGCTTCAAACTCGCCAGCGGCCGCGATCTGACTCTCAATCCCGCCCAGGTCGGCCAGCCGCTCAACACCTTCGGCTATCCCTATGCCGAGGTCGGCGGCAAGCCGCTCGACTTCTATGACGCCAGAAATTTTGTTTATCGCTTTAATTTTAAAGAGCTTTGAAAAACTCGGGGGGCACGTTGCTCAGCGTAATCAAAAACAATTTCAGTTCTTGCAGGCCGGACAACCGGTCTGCTGACCGTGATGACGGTGTTCAGGATACTCGCGACAGTGCTGCGGTTTTACTGCGTTGATCGAGCACACATACCCCCGCTGCTCCGGCAGTTCCCGCAACCACGGGCAACGGTCGACGTCGTCCCCGGTTTCCGGATCGATCCAGGCGGTGTGAAGCAAATTCCCATGCCCCAGATCGAGGGTTTCGACCCAGGCGAGCAGATCGTCACGCCCTTCGCGCCGCCACAGGTCGAGATCGGCGTCGCTGACACACCCCCGATAGGCATCGACCAGATTGAGACAGCAGTGCCCGCAGAGCAGGCAGCTAAATCCCGCCTCGGTCATCGCGCCGCCGCCTTGCCTTGTCGCTTTTCGGCGATGAAGACCATATGCCGATAACCGCCGCGCCCCGGTCGCTGATGACTGGTGGAAAATCCCGCGTTGCGTAAGCGCTTGTCAAACCCTTCGTCGTAGTTTTCACCCCAGACCGTGAAGAGCCCCCCCGCTTTGAGCAGGGCGTGCACATGGGCGATGGCGCGGCTGCCGTAGAGGGGATCATACACCTTGTCGGTTTTGTGATGTGGCCCCTTGTAGAGATCGAACACCACCGCGGCGTAGCTGCCCTGCCCCGCGCCGTGCGCCGTCTCGCGCACCAGCTCGGCAACGTCGCCGACGGCGACCGTCACGCGTGGGTCGCTGACCGCATTGTCGGTAAGGAGCGCCAGCGGACCACGGCACCACTGAACAACCACCGGGTTGAGTTCGGCAACGACCACCTGGGCAGCGGCAGGGAGACAGTCGAGGACCGCCCTGAGTGTGAACCCCATGCCGAGTCCGCCGACCAGCACGCGCGGGGCAGCATGGTCGCGCAGCTGACGACAACCGAGCTCGCCCAGCACCACTTCAGAGCGGTTCGACAGGCTGTTCATCAGCACCAGCCCGCCGACGGTAATCAAAAAATCCTTCGCGCCGCGCTGGCGCAATTCCAGCACCCCCTCGGCGGTGTCGATACGGTCGATTGTTTTCCAGGGTTGCGCCATCGGAGCCTCACAGACGGGATAATGATTATTCGCGCCGCATTATGCCTCAAATCTGCCCGCAAAACCGTAAAAAAGACGCGCTGGCGCGATAAAGTTTCGATAAGGGATTGCCGTCAAACGACAAAGAGTGTTATAAACACTCGCCGCGAGCCATGGGTTGCCCCATGGTTCTTTTATTTTGTCAGCAAAGGACATTCAGTATTATGATCAGCGCCACCAATATCGCTCTCGCTTACGGCAAGAGGATTATTTTTAAAGACGTCAATATCAAGTTCACCCCCGGCAACTGCTACGGCCTCATCGGTGCCAACGGTGCCGGTAAATCGACCTTCCTGAAAATCCTCGCCGGTGAACTGGAAGCCGACAAGGGCACGGTCAGCGTCGGCTCCGGACAGCGCATCGCCATGCTCCGCCAGGATCACTTCGCCTTCGACGAACATACCGTGTTCGACACCGTCATCATGGGGCACGAGCACCTCTACCGGGTAATGAGCGAACGTAACGCGATCTACGCCAAAGAAGAGTTCAGTGAAGCGGACGGCGTCCGCTCCGGAGAGCTGGAAGCGGAGTTCGCCGAGCTCAACGGCTACGAAGCCGAAGCGGAGGCGGCGGTGCTGCTCAACGGTCTCGGCATCCCCGAGGAACTGCGTCAGAAGCAGATGAAGGAGCTGGAAGGGGGCGACAAGGTGCGGGTGCTGCTCGCCCAGGCGCTGTTCGGCAATCCCGACGTGCTGCTGCTCGACGAACCGACCAACCACCTCGACCTCAAGGCGATTCGCTGGCTCGACGAATTTCTCTCGCGCTTTCAGAATACAGTGATCGTCGTCTCCCACGATCGCCATTTTCTCAACCAGGTCTGCACCCACGTCGCCGATATCGATTTCGGCAAGATCACCGTCTATGTCGGCAACTACGACTTCTGGTATCAGGCCAGCCAGCTGAACCTGAAGCAGAAGCAGGACGAGAACCGCAAGGTCACCGACAAAGCCAATGAGCTTAAGGAGTTCATTCAGCGCTTTTCCTCCAACGCCTCCAAGGCGAAGCAGGCCACGTCACGGAAAAAGCTGCTGGAGAAGCTTACCGTCGAGGAAATGCCGGTCTCCTCGCGTAAATATCCCTTCGTCGTCTTCAAGCCGGAGCGTCCCTGCGGCGACATCGTCCTGGAGATCAAAGACCTGTGCAAAACGGTCGACGGCGTCCGGATTCTCGACCAGCTCGCGCTGAATATCGGCCCCGGTGACAAGGTCGCCTTCGTCGGCGGCGACGGCCTCGCCAAAACCACCCTCTTCCAGATCCTGGCCGGTGAGCTCAAGCCGGACAGCGGCTCGTTCCGCTGGGGGGTCACCATCACCCCGGCCTATTTCCCCCGCGAGAATGCCGCCTATTTCGCCAATGAAATGAACCTGATCGAATGGTTGTGCCAGTTTGCTCCCGGCGAAGGGGAAAACTTTGCGCGCGGGTTCCTCGGCAAGATGCTCTTTTCCGGCGAAGAGGCCACCAAACAGACCTCGGTCCTCTCCGGCGGTGAGCGGGTGCGCTGCATGCTCTCGAAAATGATGCTGGCCGCCGCCAACACGCTGATCTTCGACGAGCCGACCAATCACCTTGATCTGGAATCGATCACCGCCCTCAACAATGCCCTGATCGACTATAAGGAGGTGCTGCTCTTCGCCTCCCACGACCACGAATTCGTCGCCACCATCGCCAACCGCATCATTGAGTTTACACCGGGGGGGATTATCGACCGTAAAATGCGTTTTGAGGAATACTGTGAGGATCCGCGCGTTGCCGCGGAACGCGCCGCCCTCTGTCAGGGGCAAGGTGAGTTGAGATTGTAGTGAATGCAGTCATCTGAATGGCAAGAATTTATCCGTCCAGAGAGAGGTATTCAACCTTGACAATCTCCAGTTCCGACAGGCCGCCCGGGGTTTTAAAAGTGACACTGTCCCCTGCCGATTTGCCCAGCAACGCCCGCCCGATCGGCGACGTCCAGCTGACGCGTCCGCGGGCCGGGTCAAATTCATCGACCCCGACAATACTGTACACCTTCTCATCGCCGTCAACATTTTCAACCGTTACCGTACAACCGAACAGCACCCGACCGTTAGCCACCGGCTGCTGCGCGACCGGATCAACAATCACCGCCGCTTCGAGCCGTTTGGTCAGAAAGCGGATCCGCCCGTCATACTGACGCAACTTCCGCTTGGCGTAATGATAGTCGGCATTCTCGCTGCGGTCGCCGTTACTCGCCGCCCAGGCGGCAGTCTGCACCATCTCGGGACGCAAGGTGTAGAGCGTTTCCTTGAGTTCGGCACGTAAGCGCTGCGCGCAGGCGGGGGTCATGTAAACCGGGGAGCTCACCAGTCCCTCCGTTGCGCAGCGAGATAGAGCTCCTCCACCCGCTTGCGCGCCCAGGGCGTGCGGCGCAGAAACTTCAGGCTCGACTTGATCGAGGGGTTACTGATGAAACAGTTGATTTCAATATTTCGCGCCAGCTCCTCCCAACCATAATGTTCGACCAGGGTGGTTACGATCTGTTCCAACGTCACGCCGTGCAAGGGGTCGTTCATAGGATGTCACTCACTTTTAATGTGACCTGGTTCGCCCCCCACGGCGACCTGCCGTGGGGGAAGCTTTGGCGGTCGTCGTCTTTTTTCCCCCGGGTTTTCTGCTCTTGGTCGAGACCTGTTTCATCACCGCTTTTTTGGGTTTGGGAGCAACCTTCTCTGCCTTGGGCAAAGTGGCCTTCGGCCTGGATCCACCCTTGGCGGACTTGCTTTTTTTCACCACCATCCCGCGTTTGACGGCAATTTCCGGAAAGTCTGCGACCGTCCTGATCGGGATGACGTAGCCGAGCAGTTTTTCTATCGCCTGCAGCAGCAGTTGCTCGGCCGGACAAACGAGAGAGAGCGCGACGCCAGCTTCCCCGGCCCGCCCGGTGCGACCGATCCGATGCACATAGTCTTCAGCAACCTGCGGCAATTCGTAATTCACCACGTATGGCAGATGCTGAATATCAAGCCCGCGCGCCGCCACGTCAGTCGCGACCAGTACCCGCAATTCCCCTCGTTTGAATTCCGCCAACGTCCGGGTGCGGATCGACTGGCTCTTGTTGCTGTGAATCGGTGCAGCCTTGATGCCGTCAAACAATAATTCCGCCGTCAACTGATCGGCGCCGTAGCGGGTGCGGGTAAAGACCAGCACCTGTTGCCACTCCCCGGTACGGATCAGATGGGAAAGCATTTCCCGTTTGCGACTGCGCTCGACCGGATACACGGCCTGGTCAACAGCAGTGGCGGCAATATTTGGTTTTGCAACTTCAATCCGCCGCGGCTGATCGAGAAGCTCATCGGCCAACTGTTTGATGCTTTGCGAATAGGTGGCCGAAAACAACAGGTGCTGACACGGTTCAGGCAAGTACTCCGCCACCCTGAGGATATCGTCGATAAACCCGAGATCGAGCATGCGGTCAGCCTCGTCCAGCACCAGAAACTCGATTTCGCTCAGATTGATGGTTCCCCGTTCGGCGTGATCGAGCAGGCGCCCCGGTGTCGCAACGACAATATCAATCCCCCGTTCCAGCCGCTGCATCTGCGGTCGGATGTTCACCCCGCCGTAGATCATGGTCGAGCGCAACGCCAGGCGACGTCCGTAATATTGCAGCTGATCACTGACCTGCGCCGCCAGTTCCCGCGTCGGCACCAGCACCAGCGCGCGCGGACGACGGTGTCTGCGCTTTGGTGCATTTTTGCTCAGTTTTTGCACAATCGGCAGAGCAAACGCCGCTGTTTTACCGGTACCGGTCTGCGCCCCCGCGAGCAGATCGCACCCCTCGAAAATAACCGGGATTGCCTCCCGCTGAATCGGAGTCGGGGTGGTATACCCCTGGGCGGTAATCGCAGTCAGCAGTTCGGCACAAAGGCCGAGAGAATCAAAAGACATGATAAGTCCCTTAGTGCCAAAGAGTATATTCAATGTTATGTGAAGTGAAGGGTGGAGATGCTACCACAGGGGCGTCGATTACGGTGAAAGAATTTACATCACAAAATCTGGCTCAAGAACAGCCTGGTGCGGTCATTCTGCGGATGATCGAAAAACTCCTGCGGACTGTTCTGCTCAACGATCTGCCCTTCATCCATGAACATCACCCGGTCGGCGACGCTCTTGGCAAACCCCATCTCGTGGGTCACAACCAGCATCGTCATCCCCTCTTCGGCGAGATCGATCATTACATCGAGCACTTCCTTGATCATCTCGGGATCGAGGGCGGAGGTCGGCTCGTCAAAAAGCATGACCTTGGGGTTCATGCACAGGCTGCGGGCAATCGCCACCCGCTGCTGTTGCCCACCGGAGAGCTGACCGGGAAACTTTTCAGCCTGCTCGGCAATCCGGACCTTCTCCAGATAGCGCATTGCCGCTTCTGCGGCCTCTCTCTTCGGCGTTTTGCGCACCCAGATCGGGCCAAGGGTCAGATTTTCAAGGATCGTCAGATGCGGAAAAAGGTTGAAGTGCTGAAAGACCATCCCGACCTCCGCCCTGACCTTTTCGATATTCTTGATGTCATTGGTCAGTTCGATTCCATCGACAATGATCCGCCCCTTCTGGTGTTCCTCCAGGCGATTGAGACAACGGATCATGGTCGATTTTCCTGAACCGGACGGCCCGCAGATGACGATCCTTTCCTGCGGAATGACTTTCAGGTTGATATCTTTCAACACATGAAAATCACCGAACCACTTGTGCATGCCAATCACCTCAATGATCGGTTGCTCCAAATTTTCCTGCAGCATGTCGTTGTGCTCGTGCATAGATCTTTCACCTTTTCCGTCAGTGTCCGGCATGCAGTTCCTTTTCCAGTCGGCGACTGTAGCTGGTCATTGCATAACAGCAAACAAAATAAAGTACCGCCAGAAACAGGTAGGCCTCGCTGGAGTACCCCATCCACTGGGGGTTGGACAAAGTCACTTTGGTGGTTTTAAGGACGTCATAAAGTGCGATAATCACCACCAGCGAGGTATCCTTGAATGCCGAGATGAGGATCCCGACACTCGGCGGAATGACGATTTTCAAGGCTTGCGGCAGGACAATCAGCCGCATCGTTTTGGCGTAGCTCAGACCCAGCGCATTGGCCGCCTCATATTGACCGGCGGGGATGGCCTGCAACCCGCCGCGCACCACCTCGGCGATGTAAGCGGCGGCAAAGAGGATAATCGCCACCTGTGCCCGCAACACCTTGTCAAACGAGACGCCTTCGGGCAAAAAGAGCGGGAACATCACCGAGGACATAAAGAGCAGACTGATGAGCGGCACGCCGCGAATCAATTCGATATACACAACACAGAGGGATTTAATGCCAATCAGCTTGGAACGCCGCCCCAGCGCCAGCAGCACGCCCAACGGGTAGGCACCGACCATGCCGAACAATGCAAGCATCAGCGTCAGCGGGAAGCCACTCCATTGCGCGGTCTCAACCACCGGCATGCCGAACACCCCGCCGTGCATCAGCCCCCCCATCACAATCAGCCCCAGCAACCAGTAGATGGCAAGCGACTGTCGCCAGTGTTTGCGGTTTTTGGAGTAGAAGACCAACGCAAAAAGGAGCAACATCGCCGTGAGAGGGCGCCATTGCTGACCCTCCGGGAAGAAACCAAAGAAAATAAAGCTGACGTTGTTGGGGATGATCGACCAGCAGGCACCTTCGATATCGCGACACGCTTCAGCACTGCTGAACCAGAGGCTGTCAATAAAAACCCAGCGGATCAGCGGCGGAACAAAGAGCCAGAGCCCGTAGATGGTCACCAGTGTCAACAGGGAGTTAAAGAGATTGTTGAACAGATTTTCCCGCAGCCAACCGATGACCCCGATATTGCGGAGTGGTGGTTTCATCTGAGCGGCGTCTGTGTTCGATCCTGTGATCATCGCTTCACCGCTCCACCAGCGCTGTCTTTTTGTTGTACCAGTTCATGAACGCCGAGGTTGACAGACTGAAAAAGAGATAGACCACCATTATCAGGGCAACCCCTTCAATCGCCTGGCCGGTCTGATTGATCGTGGTGTTGGCAACCGAAACAAAATCGCTGTAACCGATGGCGATCGCCAGTGAGCTGTTCTTGGTCAGGTTGAGCATCTGGCTTGTCAACGGCGGAACGATAACCCGGGTAGCCTGGGGGAAAATAACCAGATGCAATACCTGCCCCGGACGTAAGCCGATCGCCATCGCCGCTTCGACTTGCCCGTGTGCGACCGACTGGATCCCGGCCCGCACAATTTCGGCGACAAAGGCCGATGTGTAGAGGACCAGGCCGATCAGCAGCGCGCTGAACTCGGGGCTGACACTCATCCCGCCCTGGAAGTTAAATCCCTTGAAAACCGGCATGTTCATGGCGGTCGGCGCACCAGCTGCCAGCCACACCAGCAGCGACAACAACAGACACAGAGCGATCCCCAGGCGGTGTACCGGCACAATCGTCCCGGTTCTCTCCTGAAGTCCACGCCCCCACCAGACCAGCAATCGCCAGAGAACTATTCCAGCCAGGAGTGCAATCAGCATCCAGCCATGGGCCGGGTGTTCGATCGGCACCCCGAAAATCAACCCGCGATTAGATACGAAAACGCCGCGCAGCGGATTGAGTGCCTCGCGCGGTGACGGAAAAGCCTCATAAAAAAGGGCGTACCAGAAGAAGAGTTGCAACAGCAACGGAATATTCTGCATCACCTCGATAAACACTTTGGCCAGATGAGAAATCAGCCAATTGCGTGACAGGCGCGCAACTCCGACGACAGAACCAAAAATCAGCGTGAAGATGATCCCGGTAAAAGAGACCCTGAGGGTATTGAGTGCCCCGACCAGCAATGCCCGACCGTAGCTGTCTGCCGCTGAATAGGGGATAGCCGGTTCGCCGATTTCAAACCCGGCTTCGTGCTGGATAAAACCGAAACCGGTGGCTATCGACTGACGTTGCAAGTTGGCCTGGGTATTGGCAACCAGCACATAACCAACGCCCAGGGCCAGCAGCAGAACGACGATCTGCAGCAACATCCCGCGTTTGGCGGGATCGTGCCAGAATGGCACCAGCGGAGGATCGGCAGCAGTTGTGTCGTTTTGTCGTCGCGGCAAAGGCGGTTTCTTTCTCGTGGAAAAAGTAAAACTGGAGGGGCATTGCTCAATGCCCCTCCAGGGCGAACTTCACTACTTGAACGGTGGAGAATACATCAAACCGCCGGCAGTCCACAGCGCGTTCAACCCCCGCTCAATGCCAAGTGTGGTATTCGGACCGACGTTGCGTTCAAACACCTCACCATAGTTCCCGACCTGTTTAACGATATTGTAGGCCCATTTTTCATCGAGTCCCAGGGCGGCACCGTTACCGGCGGTGACGCCGAGAAAACGCTGCACGACCGGATCCTTGCTCTTGAGCATCGCGTCAACATTTTTCGAGGTGATCCCCAGTTCTTCAGCGTTGATCATCGCCAGCACGGTAAAATCGACGATGTCGCGGAATTGATCATCGCCATGACGAACAACCGGTGCCAACGGCTCTTTGGAGATGATTTCCGGCAGAATCACGTAATCCTCCGGCTTGGGGGCGACAGATCGGGCTCCCGCTAACTGGGACGCGTCAGAAGTCAACACATCGCAGCGGCCAGCAAAGAACGTTTTGGCCAGCTCGGTGGTCGATTCAATCACTACCGGCTTCCACTTGATCTTGTTGTTGCGGAAATAGTCTGCGACATTCTGCTCGGTAGTGGTACCAGGGAGGACACAAATCGTCGCCCCGTCAAGCTCTTTGGCGCTCTTGACCCCGAGTTTTTTCGCCACCATGAAGCCTTGCCCGTCATAATAGTTGACGGTGACAAAATTGAGTCCCAACTGGGTCTCACGGCTCAGGGTACGCGTCGCGTTGCGGGTCAGCACATCAATCTCCCCCGATTGCAGGGCGGTAAAGCGCTGCTGGGCGGTCAGCGGCGTGAATTTGACCTTGTCAGCATCACCAAAGATCGCCGCCGCGATTGCACGGGCGGTATCAACATCAAGCCCCTTCCAGACCCCTTTGGCGTCAGGCATGCCGAAACCGAACACCCCGCCGTTGACTCCGGCCTGAAGATAACCTTTCTTCTTCACCGCATCGAAATCCTTACCGGCAACAGCCAGGCCGCCGATAAGCAGCGAAATCGCCGCAACCAGTGCTATCAGTCGTGTGATTTTCATGATCTTTTCTCCTTCCGGGAAGTGGCTGCAATGATGTTCGCCCCGGTGCAACCATGGCTGCACAATTCAATCACTGCAAAAGTTTATCATTGGTAAATCGACGGGAAACCGCTACGGATTGAATTATAACATTGTTCTATAAAATTTCTATACAATTTCTATACGCCACCAGAAAGTGCTGTCAATCGGTGCTGGTCATTTATCGGGTCTCAAGACCAATTTACAACAAACGACTGTCATAGGCCCATTGCAGCAGCGCCTGCCGTTGTTTGCGGCGACAGTTCAGATCTCCCGGCAAGCAGTGTTTTTGCAACTGAGCGACATGCCGGTGCATCGCCCGCCAGCGTTTAATCTGCCGCTGGTCATCGATGCAGCGACGCCCGCGATAATAGCGGCAGTACCACTGAAACCAGCCGCGCGGATCTTCATGATATATCCACCCTTTTTCTTGCCAGCGAGAAAGTGGTTGAGACGCCATGACACCAAAAAAATTTACCGCAGGATCACTTTTTTCAGGACTCAGGCGGGCATGACTGAACCAGGAGGCGGGAAACTCAGCATGGCAATCGGTCATATATTTTCCCCCGAAGACCCCGAGAGCAAGCATCTCGGCAGGGGTCACCTGTGGCCTAAATTCCGGAGCAAAACGGGTCCCCGGCGGTTCACTCAGCAGGTAACGGTACCCGTGCTGCATCTGGTCGTTGACAATCACCCATTGTGGTCGCATATTTCAGATTATCCTTGTCGATTTAATTCAAAAGTTGGGTTTAATTCCCCGCAGCTTGCTGCGGGGTAGTTCATTTGCCTTTGAGGTAATATATTAGCCCTCAACCGTGTAAATGCAACCGCAGCAAGCCACTTCAGGAAGGGATCGCCACAAAGATTACAGGTTGATTTCAAGGATGAAGATTGCAACAATTAATGCGATAACTGGTTGCACAAACGCCGCAACAGGTGCAGGATACACGGCAAACAATCCGCCTTGCAGGCGGTCGGATATTCAGGAGTGTACAATGGCAAAGGGTTTTAAAATCGGTCTGGCTCTCGGCGGCGGCGCGGCGCGGGCTTTTTCTCATATCGGCGTCCTGGCCGGGCTCGAAAAACATGGCATTACTGTCGACATCGTGACCGGCACCAGCATGGGCGCAATTATCGGCGCCATGTTCGCCACGCATACCGATGTAACCGCAGTCAGGGAGCGTTTCAACGCCTACCTCGCCAGCGAAGAATTCGCTGATTCAGGATTCAACTTTTTCAAGGAACTTGATTCGCATGACACCGGGGTCCTGGCCGAAGTCGGTCGATTAGCTCGCCGCGGCGTCATGAATACGTTAATGATCACCCAGACAGCGATGGTCAACGAAAAAACCGCGGCAGAAAGCTATGCTTATCTGCTCGACGATCTCGATGTTCAGCAGACCCGCATCCCCTTTGCCGCGATCGCCCTTGATCTGAAAAGCGGCGAATCGCTGATGCTTGATCACGGGCGGCTGCGTGAGGTGATTGCCGCGTCCTGCGCCATGCCGGGGGTCCTCAGGCCGGTGGAACTGGACGGACGCCTGCTGGTCGACGGTGGCTGGTCGGAAACGGTGCCAATCACTGCGGCCCGGCGCCTCGGAGCCGACTTTGTCATCGCGGTCGATGTCGGTGACGAGCTGATCGGCTTCGATGAACCGCGCAATGCGCTCGATATCATTGCCCGCGCCGATGCCCTGGCCCGCCGGGCCCTCAATATCGAGCAACTTAAAACCGCCGACATCGTTCTCTCTCCCCACAACGGGGTGACGCACTGGGCCGATTTTTCGACTTCGGAACAAGCGATTGAGCGTGGCGAAGAAGAGGTCGAGCGACGTATTGCCGAAGTGCAGCTGGCGATAAAAAAAGCGCAGGCAACCCACTGGCTCGACTGGAAAAGATGGTTTCAAGGGAAATAATGCGAAGGACAGCACTCCTGCCGCGCGCAACGCTTTCCCATAAGGATCAGCCATGAACGATCTTGTCAAAACCCTGACGATTATCCTTATGCTGATGCTCCTCGCCTGTTCCCTTGAGCAACCGGAGTACCCTGCCCTCACCCCCCCGGAAAACTTTGCAAGTCCGCAAAACATAAAAATCGGGGCGGAGCTGTTCAAACAGAAATGCGCATCCTGCCACGGTCACCCCAGCGAAGGGCGCTCCTTGCGTGCTGATTTCTTTCAGCCACCGGCACCCGACTTCTCGGCCACCTTCTACAAAGAGGTCGATCCGGCGTATCTTTTCTGGCGTATCCGCACCGGGAAAACGATTGAGCCGTGGCAATCGCAGGGATCAGTGATGCCCGCCTGGAACGATCACCTGGGCGATGCACAGGTCTGGCAACTGGTGGCTTATTTACGCAGCCGCAGCAGATAAGTGGAGGAATTAAAGATACGGCTGATCATCCCCTTCACCATTCGGTATCAGGGCGATGATCAGCAGGGCAAATGGTCCGATCAGTAAAGCGAGCGCGGCCCACAGATAAGGGTTGCGATTTTTATCTTTGGCCACGATATAGGAACCAACAGGGAATACAGCCCAGAGAATAATATACTCCATAGTGCCTCCGGTGATTGTCAGAATAGCGGTTGCTGACAGCGTAGCACGAAGAGCTTGATTTCCCTACGCCTCATCGCGCAGGGAACATTTTCGCAGCAGCGCGTCAGGGTGCCGCCACTGCGGCAGGAAACGGTCCATCAGCTGGCGAAAGCGCGCATTATGCCCGCGTTCGAGCAGATGGGTCAGTTCATGAACGAGGATATAGTCGAGGCAGACCGCCGGTTGCCGGATCAGCGCCAGGTTGAGCCAGATCCGGCGCGCGCCGATATTGCATGTCCCCCAGCGGGTTTTCATGCGCTTCACCCCCCACTGTGCCGCCTCGACATCGAGGACCCTCTCCCAATGCCGCAACCGTGGCGGGATCAGTTCTTTCAGCTGGCGGCGATACCAGCACTCCAGCACCGCCATGCGCTGTGCGCGGTCGCTTCCCGGCGGGACCAGCAGGTGCAGCGTCCGCTCAACCAGCTCGACTCGCGGTCGACCGGCAACAGCGCAGACGTTAAGGCGATAACTGTCCCCGAGATAATCGACCTGCTCGCCACTGACCAGCTCCAGTCGTGGCCGAAGTGGCCGTGCCGCAATCCGCGACTGATGGTCCAAAATCCAGTCGAGGCGGGCGTTCACCAGCTCGCGCACCACCGCATCATCGACCCGCAACGGGGCCGAAACCCGCACCCTCCCCGCCGGTGGCGAGACGCGCAAATGAAGATTTTTAATCTTTTTGCGCACGATCTCAACCGCGATGCCGTCCACCTCAATCTGGCTTGATCTCATAGTCACAGTTGCGCGACCCGCTCCAGCATCGCCCGTTGCGGCATAAGATAGCGCCCTTTGATCGATGTCGGTCGTTGATTCAGCTGCAGACAGAGTTTCAGCGGATCGCATTCGAGGATCGGGGTGTCACAAATCAACCAGCTCAAATCAATATCCGCCGTGCGTAGCCCGCCGAGTACCGAACGGTTGGTGTTGCAGTCAAACTGCACCGGTCCCAACGCCAGCGTCACCCGCTTGAGCGTCGTCGCCGGGACATCGAGCGCCCGCAGCGAGGCCAGAAAAAGTTCGCGCTGCAAGTGCCCCGCCACGGCGAAATCATCCTTGAGCAGCCCCGCCAGCAAGAGGCAGTAGCGGGTCTCATCGTGGCAGAAGAGGACGCACTGACGACGACTGTAACGATACAGATTGGCGTGCCAGCTACCGAGGGGGCTGACATCGGTCAGCGGCGTCGCTGCGCAGTCAGGTATTTTTATTGACAGTTTCTGGGTGCAGTGAAAGAGCATGATGATCGTCCTGGGTCAGGGGGAAGCAAGCTTTTGACTATTCGCCTAAAGACATTTGTTTGTTATGTTCCCTCCCTTATGGTACAGTATCCTGTACATGTACTAAAAAGGAGAATTGACATGGATGCGATTTCATACACCAACGCTCGAAGCAATCTTGCAAAAACAATGGAAAAAGTATGCGCGGACCATGACCCTGTTATTATTACGCGCCGCAACGAAAGCTCGGTCGTTATGATGTCTCTTGAAGATTTTCAGGCTCTTGAAGAAACCGCATATTTACTCAAAAGCCCGAAAAATGCTCGACGTCTTCTGGAGTCGATTACCCAGTTGGAATCAGGTGACGGCACGGAACGGGCGCTTTCCCTGTGAAACTCATTTTTTCCAAAAATGCATGGGAAGATTACCAGTATTGGCTGAAGACTGACAAGAAAATCCTCAAACGGGTGAACGCACTGATTCAGGACATCCAGCGTTCCCCTTTTTCTGGCGGCGGCAAGCCCGAACCGCTGAAGCATGGCCTGTCGGGCTATTGGTCCCGACGAATCAACGATGAGCACAGAATCGTTTATAAAGTTGATGGCGATGCCGTATTTATTGCTCAGCTTCGTTACCATTACTGATTTTCTCACAACCCGCCGGGATCAGTTCGCGCGGGTTTCGGCTTCGTTCACTTTTTATCCCCTACTTTTTTTATTTTCTTGCCGGGCGGCAAAAAGCTTTCCTCTGTGACCACCGATTTGCCGGTTATTGCGGCTTCAATACAGCACTCATCATTCACAACGGAGACGCCGACAGGCACGGGGCGAAAAGAAAAACCCCGTTAGACGCGGCAGATGCGCACCGACCGTATTCCTCGTACACCGTCCCTTGAATTCCTCACTCTGCGAACCCGACATGCTCCATGCAATGGCAGGCCCTTTTCTGCTTACTCTTTTGGGCCAGCAAAAGAGTAAGGCGGCTGCGGGACGCGACCCACGAAGTTGCTTTTAAGATTTTCAAGCCAGAGCAATCAAGTTAACCAGCTTAATCATAGCGGCTGGCAAGATCACCGAGCGTCTGGTGCAACTCCCCATGATGCCGCTTGAGGTTGACCAAGAACTTGCGGATGGTTTTAACAAACAGCCGAATGCGGCCCAGATGGGCCATGTTAGAGTAGATGTGCACCGAGTCGAGCCGTTGCCGGGATGGGTCGAGGTCAAAGAGCTTCTTCAGTGCCTCGGTCACGTTGTCAAAGAGCACTTGTTCCAGACCCAGTCGCCCGACCAGATCCCGCAGGTTCCAGAGGGTGCGCGGGGAGACATAGGAGCTGATATCCGACGCATCGGTGATGTTCAGGGCACAATGCCA
>JARGFI010000034.1 GCA_029210745.1 Desulfuromonadales bacterium | reverse complement strand
ACACCCTTGGATTGAAAGCCCCACGGGGTATCGACTTCCGCGTAATAGACGAAGCCGGAATTCTCGTCGACATTGGCGGTCCATTTGACACGCAAGCGATTGTCAACAACGTTGTTCGCGGGAGCGTCGTTGGCTTTGTCGTAGTTCGACCCCGTGATCCCCTGAATCCGGAAATAGCCATTAATCTTGTTTTCCAGAGCGAGCGCCGGCAGAGCCACTGCCAACATCACCGCACATGTCACTACAATCTTCAGATACCTGCTCACATTTGCCTCCTATCGATTAAAGAAATTTGGGTACGCCGCGCCCTTGCACCGCACCAAGTTGAGACAGATTTTATGATCCGTCCGCTGTAAATTCGTAACCACACACAGGACATTTTACCTGCATGGTCCTTGAACAGGCGGTCAATGATGTCAACAACACCACCACCAGAACAAGGCCCCAAAACCTTCCCATCCAGTTACCTCCTTTCGTCACGCGGCAAAACATCCCTCACGTCAGATCGAGCTGTGATCCCGTCAGCATATACAACTTTGATGCCAAACGTGAAACCCTGTTATCGATCGACACCAAGCGCTGCCAGGACTCATAACTGGCTGAAACGATTGTTTTTAGATAATAGCCAACAACTGTGTCGGTGTTGCTCCAGTGTCGCTAACTTGCCACGAACAAACAAACATTCATTTTCTTTCGACACAGTTTAAGGATTCTGCGGTGAATGTCAACATTTTAAGTGCGACTACCCTGCTTTTGCTTGCTGCCGCGCGTCTTCCTTGCAGCGCAGGAGCCGGTGGGAAAAATCGCCCTCGGACCACAGCAAACATTTCTCCCGGCTGGAGCTTAGTATAAAATTTTAGAACGCTGTGTCAAGACAAAAGTTAACATTCCGGATTTAATCTTTTAGTCACCCCTCAATACTCTGTTATTACACAGTTATTTTTATTATAATTTCGTTAGTTTTTGTTTTAAAATTATCCACCTGCGGGTTGACAAAGCTCGGTCAGAACCCCGCCGCTGGCCTGGGGATGCAAAAAGGCGATGCGTGCCCCGTGCGCACCGAGGCGCGGGACTTCATCGACGAGGCGCACTCCGGCGGCCTTGAGTCGCGCCAGTTCAGCAGCCAGATCGACGACCTCATACGCCACATGATGAATGCCGGAGCCATTCTTTGCCAGGAATCTGGCGACCGGGGAATTTTCGTCGGTCGGCTCCAGCAGCTCGATACGACTTTCTCCAACAACAAAAAACGCGACGCGAACTTTTTGCTCTGCAACGACTTCGGTTCCCTCAAACGCCATGCCGAGGATATCCCGGTAGTAAGGGGCCGCTGCCTCAATACTCTCCACGGCAATGCCGAGGTGACTGATTTTTTTCGTCATTGTTAACTCTCCAGGGTGTGCAATTAAGTTTAATGTCGCTTAAACACGTCCAGCAGGCGCCGTGCGGCCGCGCTCGGCGTGGTTGTTCCCTGTGCCACTGCGGTCTGTACCGCACCGAGCATTGCGGCAATTTTCGGGTCACGCATAAAGAGGTCCTTGAGATCATTCATCAGCAACGTCCACATCCAGTCGGTATTTTGCAAGCGCCGTTTTTTTTCAAACTCACCGCTGGCGGTCACCACCTTCCGGTGAGCCAGCACCTGCTCCCAGGCGGCAGCGATGCCGTCATTATGAAGTGCGCTGCACAGCAACGTCGGCACCTGCCAGTTGGCACTCTTTGGCCTGAGCATATGCAAGGCGTTGGCATATTGCTGACGCGCCAGTTCAGCACGCGGGCGATTATCCCCCTCGGCCTTGTTAATGACAATGGCGTCTGCGATTTCCATCACCCCCTTCTTGATCCCCTGCAATTCGTCTCCGGCGTTGGCCAGTTGCAGCAGCATGAAGAAGTCAACCATCGACGCAACAGTGATTTCCGATTGCCCGACACCGACTGTTTCGACAATGATCACGTCGTATCCAGCAGCTTCACAAACCAGCATCGTTTCGCGCGTTTTGCGGGCGACGCCGCCCAGATTATCTCCCGAGGGGGACGGACGGATAAAGGCGTTTGGATCGCGTGACAGCTCTTCCATGCGGGTCTTGTCGCCGAGGATGCTCCCCCCCGATAATTGCGAAGAGGGATCGACAGCCAGAATCGCCACTTTATGGCCGCGTCCGGTCAGATAAAGGCCAAGGGCTTCGATAAAAGTACTTTTACCCACTCCCGGCACGCCGGAGATGCCGACCCGGATCGATTTGCCGGTGTGGGGAAGCAAGTCGTCGAGCAGGGTGGTCGCGGCAACCGAGTGATCAATGTTGCGACTTTCGATGAGGGTGATCGCTTTGGCCAGAGCGCGGATATTTCCCTGCTGAACGCCTGCGGCAATCTCGTGGAGTTTGATCACTGAGTGTGTTCCTTGCAAAGTGATTTTTTATTTGCGACCGACATTCTAGCAATCGGGTCGATGTCGTGCAACCGGGCTGGAGTGCCCAGTCAAAAGCAGTGACAGAAACGGCGGGCCCGAAGACCCGCCGTTTTCAACCTTGGGCTGTCATCGTCAACGCTTCTCCTCAATGGCATCGAGCGTTTCACCGGCGGAAACGATGATCGGCGTACCGGGGCCGAAGATGCGGGCGGCACCGGCGGCGTACAGTTGATCGTAATCCTGGCGCGGGATGACTCCGCCGCAGACCACCGCGATGTCATCGGCACCGAGTTTCTGCAGCTCGGCGATCAGTTGCGGCACCAGCGTCTTGTGCCCGGCGGCCAGACTCGACACCCCGACGACATGAACATCGTTCTCCACCGCCATTTTGGCGGCTTCTTCGGGGGTCTGGAAGAGCGGGCCGACATCGACATCGAACCCGGCGTCGGCGTAGGCGGTCGCCACCACCTTGGCCCCGCGATCATGACCGTCCTGCCCCATCTTGGCCACCAGAATACGCGGGCGGCGCCCTTCTTTGGCGGCAAATTGATCGATACGCGTTTGCAGCGCACTGAAATCTTCGTCGTTGTTCACCACGGATCCATAGGCTCCTGAAACCAGTTTGATCTCGGCTTTGTGACGACCGAATTTCACTTCCATCGCATCGGAAATTTCGCCGACAGTGGCCCGGCAGCGGGCCGCCTCGACGCACAGAGCGAGCAGATTGTCGTCAGTATCGCACGCGGCGGTAATTGCCGCAAGCGCCGCCTGACACGCCGCTGCGTCGCGCCCGGCGCGGATCTTGTTGATGCGGGCGATTTGCGATTCACGGACGGCGCTGTTGTCGATGTCCAACACCTCAATCGGGTCTTCCTTGGCCAACTTGTATTTGTTGACGCCGACAATGACGTCGCGACCACTGTCAATCGCTGCCTGCTTCCTGGCTGCTGACTCCTCAATGCGCAACTTCGGCATCCCCGACTCAATCGCCTTGGTCATGCCGCCGAGCCCCTCGATTTCGTCGAGAATTTCGGTGGCCTCGTCGATCAGCGCGGCGGTCAGTGATTCTACATAGTAGGACCCGCCGAGCGGATCAACCACATTGCAGATTCCGGTTTCTTCCTGAATCACCAGTTGGGTATTCCGTGCAATCCGTGCCGAATGATCGGTCGGCAGGGCAATCGCCTCATCCAGTGCATTGGTGTGCAACGACTGGGTGCCACCGAGGACCGCCGCCAACGCTTCAAGGGTGGTGCGGATGACGTTATTGTACGGATCCTGTTCGGTCAACGACCACCCCGAGGTCTGGCAGTGGGTGCGCAGCATCGACGATTTCGGATTTTGCGGGTCAAACTGGGCCATCAGTCTGGCCCACAGAAAGCGCGCGGCGCGCAGCTTGGCGGCTTCCATAAAAAAGTTCATGCCGACGCCGAAGAAGAATGACAGGCGCGGCGCAAAGGCATCGACATCAAGCCCCTTGGCGATGGCGGTACGCACATATTCAATGCCGTCGGCCAGGGTAAAGGCGAGCTCCAGCGCGTTGTTGGCCCCGGCTTCCTGAATATGGTAGCCGGAGATCGAGATCGAATTGAATTTCGGCATCTTCTGACTGGTGTATTCGATGATGTCGGCAATGATGCGCATCGACGGTGCGGGGGGGTAGATGTAGGTGTTACGCACCATGAATTCCTTGAGGATATCGTTCTGGATCGTTCCTGCCAGCTGTTCCTGCTTGACCCCCGATTCCTCGGCGGCAACGATGTAGTTGGCCAGAATCGGCAATACCGCACCGTTCATCGTCATCGACACCGACACCTTGTCGAGGGGAATGTCACCAAAAAGGATCTTCATGTCCTCAACCGAATCGATGGCGACTCCGGCTTTGCCGACATCACCGACGACCCGCGGATGATCGGAATCGTAGCCGCGATGTGTCGCGAGGTCAAAAGCGACCGACAATCCCTGTTGACCGGCGGCAAGATTGCGTTTGTAAAAGGCGTTCGATTCTTCGGCGGTGGAGAATCCGGCGTACTGCCGCACCGTCCAGGGACGCCCGGCATACATCGTCGCCATCGGTCCGCGCACAAACGGCGCCAGCCCCGGCAAGGTGTCGGCAGTCGTCAACCCGGCGGTGTCAGCCTGGGTGTACAACGGCTTGACGGTAATCCCTTCCGGGGTTTGCCAGTCCAGAGCGGACAAGTCGTCACTCTTTTTTTCCTTTTTCGCCTGTTTTTCCCACTCGCCCAGCGTTGGTTTGCTAAATTCACTCATAAATAGATTCCTTTGAGACGCTGCGCAGCGTTATCCCGGCGGCACTACCGCAGCAAAAAGATGTCCATCAAACGAGGGCCGACCTGACCGGCGAGCCTCCCAGTGCGCATTATCTGATTCAGCGGGTTACAACCGCAAGCACCTGCACCTCGCCGCCGTCACGAGAAAGAAGTCGATGTTTGAGGGTGGCGTCGAAATAAACAGCATCTCCCTCATCGAGCGCAATGCGCTCATCTTCGAGCAGAACTTCCGCCTTGCCCTTGATGATCAACAGAAACTCCTCTCCTTCATGATTGTAGAGCGTTTCTTCCCCGGCGCGCTCCGAGATGGAGAGTAAAAATGGTTCCATTTTTTTGTTACGTTTACGGAAAGAGAGCGCCTCATAGGTGTAGCCGTGTCCGGTTCCGGCCTTAGAGATGACGCGGCTGACCACCCGCCGTTCGCCGCGACGCACCACTTCGTACTTGCATTCAACCTCTTCTTCTTCAAAAAACATCCCGATCTTGACGTCAAAAAACCGGGCGATTTTTGACAGCGTGGCAATCGGTGGTGAAACATTGTTATTTTCTATCTGTGAGATCAGCGCAGGAGAAAAACCGGTCTCACGCGCTACATCTTGCAGCGTTAATTTGCGCGCTTTGCGCAACTGCTTGATTTTTGGTCCAATCTTATACTCCACAATCGTATCTCCATTTAGAATAAGGTTTTACAGCTTGCAGGATATAGCGGAAAGAGCGCAGATTGTCAACGAATTTTTACCGATGATAAAAGGCGTTTATCTAAACTAAAGGTAACTGTTCAGCGCTTCTGTAGGAGCGGCTTTAGCAGCGAACCATCGCGCCTGAAGGCGACTCCTACAGCGTCATTCCGGCAAGATTTCAGCCGGAATCCAGGGTTTTCAAGGTTGAACGTCTGGATCCCCGACAGGATCACTCGGGGATGACGACCCTTGGACGGGCAGGTAAATAGTTACAACTAAAGCTTTCTGTCACAGGGGAAAAGTTCGTGACAAACGGCGTCAAAGCGGCTTGAAATTCGCGGCAAAATATTTTTCATTTGTCGTTCTTTAAATCACAGTCTGTGCTACAATAGCCGACTATTGATCTTGAATAAAGGATAACTCAGATGGGTAAAGATGTCTTTGTCGACAACCTTCCGTTCGAAACCACTGAAGATGAATTACGTACCCTCTTCACGGTTGCCGGAACGGTCGGTAAAATCCACTTGCAGACCGACCCCCGTAGCGGCAAGTTCAAGGGGTGCGGGTTTGTGAAAATGGCCAATGCGGCTCAGGCTCAAGAAGCGATCACCGTCCTCGACGGTGCCCTGCTGCACAACCGGCTGATTGCAGTCAGCGCGGTGCGTGCCAAGCAGCCCCCCGCGAGCGAATCCGCAGCGGCGATGGAACCTCCACCAAAGCGCAAAGCGCCGCGCCGACGCTGAATTCTACCAACTCTCGCCCCCTTTTACCGGGCATTCACACGAAAGTACAAAATTCCATGAGCGAAGAAATTTCCCTGACATTTGATGACCTCGGACTCCCCCCCGCACTGCTCAAGGTGGTGCGCGAAGTTGGCTACGAGACCCCTTCACCGATCCAGGCACAGAGCATTCCGCCACTGCTGGCCGGACGCGACCTGATGGGCGAAGCGCAAACCGGCACCGGCAAAACGGCCGCCTTTGCCTTGCCGCTGCTGAGTCGTCTCGACCCGAAACTGAAGTACCCGCAAATTCTTGTTTTGACGCCGACCCGGGAGCTCGCCTTGCAGGTTGCCGAGGCGATGCAGACCTACGCCCGTCACCTGAAGGGCTTTCAGGTACTGCCGGTCTACGGCGGGCAGAACATGGTTCAGCAACTGCGCCAGTTGAGTCGTGGTGTTCAAGCCGTGGTCGGCACCCCCGGTCGGGTGCAGGATCACCTGCGTCGTGGCACCCTGAAACTCGACCGGATCAGCTGTGTGGTCCTTGACGAGGCGGACGAAATGCTGCGCATGGGGTTCATTGATGATGTTGACGATATTCTCCGTCACGCTCCGGAAGAACGCCAGACCGCACTTTTTTCGGCAACGATGCCGCGCGAAGTGTTACGCGTCGCGCGCAAACACCTCCGTGATCCGGTGGAGATCCGCATCCAGAGTAAAACCTCAACTGTGATGACGATCGAACAGCGCTTCTGGCAAGTCAAGGGGCTGCACAAGCTAGATGCCCTGACCCGGATTCTGGAGGCCGAGGAACTTGAAGCGATGATCGTCTTCGTCCGCACCAAACTGGCGACCATTGAACTGGCCGAGAAGCTTGAAGCACGGGGATTTTCAAGTGCCCCGCTTAACGGTGACATGACCCAGGCGCTGCGTGAAAAAACCGTCGAGCGCCTCAAAAACGGTTCCCTCGACATTGTTGTCGCCACCGATGTCGCCGCTCGCGGCCTGGACGTCAAGCGCATCAGCCACGTCGTCAACTATGACATTCCCTACGATACCGAGGCTTACGTCCACCGCATTGGCCGTACCGGCCGGGCGGGACGACCGGGAAAAGCCATCCTCTTCGTCGCCCCGCGAGAAAAGCGGATGCTGGCAGCGATTGAGCAGGCTACCCGCCAGCCGATCAAAGCCATGTCATTGCCCAGCCGTTCGGACATTACCAACCGGCGCGTCAGTCTGTTCAAGGAGCAGGTTGCCGAGGCCATGGAAGCGCAGGATCTGGAGTTCTTTGAAGAGTTGATCGACGCTTATCAGAGTCAATACGATGTCGGTCACCGCCGGATTGCCGCGACCCTTGCCTATTTGCTGCAGAAAGAGCGCCCGCTGCAACCGGAAGAACTTCCGGCGGAAAGCCTCCAGACCGAGCCGGAGCATAAGGGATCGACTGGACGCAACGCGCAACGTCCTCCCGATCAGGGGATGCAGCGCTATCGCATCGCAGTTGGTCGCGCCCACGGTATTGAACCACGCCACATCGTCGGCGCGTTCAGCAACGAAGGGAACATCGACAGTCGCAGCATCGGCCAAATATCGCTCAGCGATACGTTCAGCCTCATCGATCTGCCCGTTGATCTGACCGCAGAAACAATCAAAAACCTCGGGGAAATCCGCATTTGCGGACGCCCCACGCGTCTCATTGTCGACAGCGGCCCAGCACCTGAACAGGGGAGCGGCGGACGCAACAAGTTTCCCTCCCGCCGCCCCTTCGGTAAATCGAGCGGCAAGAAACCGCCCTTCAATCGGCGCGCTTGAAAACCCTCACCAGCGTAAAGTTCGCCCCGCAGTGTCTGCTATCTGCGGGGCGAACTTTTTTAGAGGAGGCCACTTGTAGTTGCCAAATCGGCCGCCTTAATTTATGGTGTTCTCTTTTTATTTCGAGGAGTACCGATGCCGCCTGCTGAACAATTGATTCCCCACGAATGTGATGTCGTCATCATCGGCGCCGGAGCGGGAGGGTTGACTGCTGCGGCACTTCTTGCCCGCGCCGGTCTGCGCACCGTTACCCTGGAGATGGACAGCCAGGTCGGCGGTTATCTCGCCGGGTTCCGGCGCAACGGGTTCACCTTCAGCTCTTCGATTGAATGGCTCAATCAGTGCGCCCCCGGCGGCTACGTCAACAACCTGTTCCGTTACCTCGGCGAGGATATCCCGTCGTTTCCGCCGATGCAGCGCATTCGCCGTTTTAAAAACGCCGCAGGGGATTATCTGCTGACCACCAACCCCGATGAACTGCGCGATGCTTTGATCCGCGACTTTCCGGCAGATGCGTCCGGGATCACCCGCTTGTTTGCCGAAGCGAAACGGCTCGGGGCACGTCTTGCCCAGCTCGATGGTCGCACGGTTTCCGCCGAGGCCATGGCACCGCTGGAGCGAGCCGTACACGGTCTGAAAATGTTGTGGTGGGCGCTGCCGGTGATTCCCTTTATCCGCATGCCCATTGAAAAAGGGTTACGACGTTATTTCAGTAATACCGCCGGTCAACGGATTTTCGGCAGTCACGACACGATGATGTCAGTGGTCGTTTCGATTGCCTGGGCTTACGCCGACAACTTTCAGAACTGCCCGGTCGGGGGGAGTCAGGCGATTGCCGACTGGTTGCACGAGCGGATTGAGCACTTCGGTGCAAAGGTTCATCTGCGCCAGCGGGTGGCACGAATCGAGCTGAACCGCAGCAAAGAGGCGTGTGGTGTCATCCTTGAAGATGGCCGCACTATCGCCGCCCGCTACGTCATCGCCGCCTGCGATCTGGAAAATCTTTACGAACAGATGCTCCCCTCTGCAGCGATTCCGGCCAGGCTGAAGGAAGAACTGCGCAACGCCGATCTCTATCATTCCAATCTGAGCATTTTTCTCGGCCTCGATTGCAGTCCTGCCGCCTTCGGACTCGGTGAAGAAGCGATCAACTTGTCGCGCAACGATATCCGCCGCGAAGAACATTTCAACGGCGATCCGCACACCACGGCAATCGTCGTCATGGCTCCATCAATTCAGGATCCGACCCTCGCCCCCCCCGGCAAGGGAACGCTGACGCTGCATTGCCCGGCGTTTCTCGACTACCAGAACAACTGGCGCACCGGCAAGGGATTTGAGCGCGGCCCCGCCTACCGGGCACTCAAGGAAGAATTCGCCGATATTCTGATCGACCGCGTTGCCGCAACCTTGATCCCTGCCCTGCGTGACCACATTGAAGTGAAAGAGATCTGCACCCCGGTCACCTATTGGCGCTATACCGGGAACGCCCGTGGCAGTTTTTCCGGAACCAAGCCGACCGGCAAGAATATCCGCGCCAAGGTTGCGCACCACCGCACCCCGGTCAAAAAACTGTTGATCGGCGGACACTGCGGCGAATATGGCGGCGGGGTGCCGATTGCGGTCAAATCGGGGGCGAATGCGGCGCTGATGGTCTTGCAGGAGCTTGATCCGCAGGCGGCAAAAGAATTGAAACGGGTGATGAACAAACGCCGGTAATATGCGCTGATGTCGATTCTTCCGGCTACAACTGTCCGTAAATCTCCGGGCGGCGATCGGCGAAGCAACGGATTTGCGCACGATATTCTGCCATCTCGGCAAAGTCGAAAGTGGCGATCAGCTCGGT
This sequence comes from Desulfuromonadales bacterium, assembly GCA_029210745.1. Lineage (GTDB taxonomy): Bacteria > Desulfobacterota > Desulfuromonadia > Desulfuromonadales > JAHYIW01 > JAHYIW01. Next base: position 19,577 of record JARGFI010000034.1, on the reverse strand, counting down.
GTCAACCGCGCCTCCTTCGGCAAGGACTTCACCGCGCGGCGCGATCAGCATACTCATCCCGAAAAAATCGAGTTTACCCTGGACCCCGCAACAGTTACAGGCGGCAACAAAAAGCTGGTTTTCAATCGCCCGGGCACGCAACAGGGTGCGCCAATGTTCCTGACGGGGTTTCGGCCACTCGGCGGGAAGACAGAGGATTTCAGCCCCTTCGAGCGCCATTTTACGGAAAAACTCCGGAAAACGCAGATCATAACAGATGGCGATGCCGAGTCGCCCGACGGAACTGTCAACGATCAGCATGCTATCCCCGGCGGCGAGAAAACGATCTTCCCCCATCGTCGAGAACAGGTGCAGTTTGCTGTATGTTCCCGTCACGCGTCCCCGGTCGATGACATAGGCGGTGTTGAAGACCTGGTCGTCGATCTTCGTCGGCAGACTGCCGACAATGACCAGCCCCAGCCGGGCGCTGTCTGCGGCAAGGCGTTCGATCACCTCCGGGGTACGCTCCGCCAGTTCCGGCAGGTGCCGGTAATCATAACCGCTACTCCACATCTCCGGCAGCAGTGCGAGTTGCGCGCCCTTGGCGGCGACCCGCCCAAGTCCGGCGAGGGCGCGAGCGAGGTTGGCATCAACGTCACCGAGTTTGATATTGAACTGGACGGCAGCAGCGGTTATTTTTTCATTCATAATTCCCTCTTATAGAACACGGTTATACTTGACTCGTTGACCGCTAAATGATAAGAATTGCGGCATTTAATGCGTGTCATCTACCTTGCCAACACTGCAATATATGCAGCAGTGACGGGCAACAACCGCTATCGCTATCGCTATCGCTATCGGGATCGGGATCGGGATCGGGATCGGGATCGGGATCAAAAAACAACACCCTGACACGAGCAGCTTAACATTTACCGCCTTGTGATCGACCACATCGCCGGGGTGGACGGGATTCAGGCGGTTTACAGCTACGGTAAAAGCGATCCCGATAGCGATTTCGATTTGGACAAAAAACAGCCCCAACCGAGTTTTCCAACTTCAATGATATTGCTGCTTACTCTAATGTATTTATTATCGTAAAGCAAAGGAGAGATTGTGAAAAAACTTTTACTGGTAGTCACCACGATTTTCGCCACCGCATTCCCCGCGTTGGCCAGCAGCGGTGGTGAACCCGCTGCATTTATCAACCTCACCGGGACGCCACTGGGGATCTTTGCCCTGATTCTGTTTGTCGCCGCGTACTCCCTGGTTATTTTCGAAGAACAGTTACATCTGCGCAAAAGCAAACCGGTGATGCTGGCCGCCGGGCTGATCTGGGTGATGGTCGCCGTTGCCTATGCGGCGCTGGGGGACACCCACACACCGCACGAGGCGATCAAGCATAATCTGATCGAATATGCCGAACTCTTCCTCTTTTTACTGGCGGCAATGACCTATATCAACGCCATGGACGAACGCAACGTCTTCCAGGCGCTGCGCTCCTGGCTGGTCAGTCGCGGCTTCACCCTGCGCTCCGTCTTCTGGGTCACCGGCCTGCTGGCATTTCTGATCTCGCCGCTGGCCGACAACCTGACCACCGCTCTGCTGATGGGCGCGGTCGTCATGGCGGTAGGCGGGAACAACAAAAAGTTTGTCATTGTCGCCTGTATCAACGTGGTCGTCGGTGCCAACGCCGGAGGGGCGTTTTCGCCGTTCGGCGATATTACCACCCTGATGGTCTGGCAGAAGGGGAAGGTTGACTTCATCGAGTTCTTCGCTATTTTCTTCCCCTCGTTGATCAACTGGATTATTCCGGCGGCGATCATGAGCATGACGGTCAGCAAGGAGCGTCCCGAAGCGATGGCCGAGGCGATCGTCATGAAGCTTGGGGCCAAACGGATTATCACCCTCTTTATGTGCACCATCGTCACGGCCGTGTCATTTCACAACTTTCTCAAGCTCCCCCCCGCGGCGGGAATGATGCTCGGCCTCGGTTACCTTGGCTTCTTTTCCTACTATCTGAAAATCAAAGAGCATCGCTTGCTCAAAGGTGGTGATCAGCCCCTCGATATTATCGGGCACAATCCGGACGAGCACCAGGCACCGGCAGTGACCGGGCACGGCCATGACGCCCCTTCCGGTTTTGATCTGTTCCGCAAGATTGCCCGTGCCGAGTGGGACACCCTGCTCTTCTTCTACGGCGTTATTCTTTGTGTCGGTGGTCTCGGCCAGTTCGGTTACCTGGCGGTGACCTCCAAGTTCATGTACTTCGACCTCGGCCCGACCACCGCCAATGTGCTGGTCGGCATTCTCTCGGCGATTGTCGACAATATCCCGGTGATGTTTGCCGTGCTGACGATGGACCCGGCCATGTCGCACGGTCAGTGGTTGCTGGTGACCCTGACTGCCGGGGTTGGCGGCAGCATGCTGTCGATCGGCTCTGCCGCCGGGGTGGCACTGATGGGGACCGCGCGCGGGATCTACACCTTCGGCAATCACCTCAAGTGGAGCTGGGCGGTAGCGCTCGGTTATGCCGCCAGCATCGTGACACACCTGTGGCTGAATGCGCGCTATTTTCACTAACTGACTTACGGAAGCGACCGGCGGGGAGCCAACTCCCCGCCGGTTTTTCGTTTGCTGAGCGATGATCAGTCTCTATTTTCACATCCCTTTTTGTACGCAAAAATGTCCTTATTGCGACTTCTACTCGTTGCCGGTTGAGGACCAGCTCCTTGGCGGGTACCCCGATCAATTGCGTCGTGAGCTGGAGCTGCGTTCCGGTGAAGCCGGTGGCGAGATAGTTGAATCGGTCTACTTCGGAGGGGGAACGCCGTCGTTGTTGCCACCAACGGCAGTTGCAATGCTGCTGAACACGGTGCGTGAAGATTATCGGCTTGCCGCTGATGCCGAAATCACGCTTGAGGTCAATCCGGGGACGGTCGACATCGGCACCCTGGCAGATCTTTACTCCGCCGGAGTCAACCGGCTGTCGATCGGCGCCCAGTCTTTTGATGACCTGCAATTGCGCACCCTTGGCCGCAGCCACGATGTCGCCCGGATCGGCGCAACCATCGCTGCCGCGCGACGGGTCGGCTTTGACGCGCTTTCCCTCGACCTGATTTACGCTCTGCCGGGACAGTCGCCGGAGGATCTGCGCCAGGAGCTCGCCGCGCTGCTGGCGTTCAATGTTGACCATCTCTCCTGTTACGCGCTGACGGTCGAGCCGGGGACGCCGTTCGCGGCCCGACAGCAAGCCGGGGAACTGGAGTCAGCGGATGATGAAAGCGCCCGTGACGCCTTTGTCACGGTGCACGAGATGCTATGCGCGGCGGGGTATATTCACTACGAAATATCCAACTTTGCCCGGCCGGGACACGCCTGTCGTCACAATCAACGTTACTGGCAGCGGACCGAGAGCTATTTTGGCTTTGGGGCGGGAGCACATTCGTTTGACGCTCGCGGTTGGGGACGACGGCTGGCCAATCCGGACGATCTTGCGGGGTATTTGACGACGATGCGCGCCGGAGGTGATCCGCGCGTGAACGTGGAAGTGTTTGATCGCGCTGGCGCGCTGGCGGAAAGACTCTATCTCGGCCTGCGAACCCGATCCGGGGTTACCGATGTGGAACTCAGGGAACGCTTTGGCGTCGCGCTCGCCACCACCTTCCCACGGGCACTGACGAAATGTGGTGCACGCCTGCAAAAAAACAATGGCGTCTGGTCCTTCGATCTGGACGGCTGGCTGCTTTTCAATCATCTGATCAGTGAATTTTTGTAGACCGATATCCGCGCATTATTCCGCTGCTGTCTCCTCATCGTCGGGTGCGAGAGCATCCTCATCGACCACCTTTTTTTTACCGAACAGGCGGGCGACGATAATCCCGACTTCGTAGAGAATCACAAAGGGCAGGGCCAGCGCGGTTTGCGAGAAGATGTCGGGGGGGGTCAGGATCGCGCCGATGATGAAAGCTGACAGCAAGGCGAATTTGCGATTTTTGGCTAACCAGACGTGATCGACGATCCCCATGCGGGCGAGAAAAAAGATGATGATCGGCAGCTCAAAAACCAGACCGAAAGCAACCAGCAGTTTACTGCTCAGGGACAGATAGGCCCCCATCGAGAGCATCGCGCTGATTTCTCCGGAGCCAATCCCGTACTCGATCAGAAACTTGTAGATCATTGGAAAGACAAAGAAAAAGCCGAAGTAAGTACCGCAACCGAAGCACAGACAACTGGCGATGACGAAGGGAACCGCCAACTTCTTTTCGTGCTTGAAGAGGCCGGGGGCGATAAACGCCCAGAGCTGCCAGAGGATCACCGGCAACGCAATCAGCAATCCGGCCAGTGCGCCAACCTTGAGATAGGTGAAGAACGGTTCGGTCGCGGTAATGAAGACCAGTGAATGCCCTTTGGGAAGAACATTGCGTACCGGAGCAGAGATGTAGTTGAAAAGCTCTTCCCCAAAGGAGTAACAGAACAGAAACGCTACCAGCCAGGCAGCGGCGCTGATCATCAGCCGCTTGCGCAATTCTTCCAGATGCGCCATGAACGGCAGACGGTCGTTGTTTTCAGCTTCAGCGCCCATTCAGACATCCTTTTTTTTATTCACGGGAGCATCGTCCTGTTCAGCAGCGGGCGCCGCCGGAGCGGCTACGGGGCGGGTAAAGACCCCTGGTGCGGGGGGATCCCCGGCGGGGGACTGTGCATCGGGATAAGGATCGTCAGCCATCCCCGGCGGATAAATTTTGTCGGTCGGCAACCTGGCTGCACTGGGTGACGACGGTGGCCGGTTCGACTGATTCACCTCGGTGCTGATGGTATTTTTCAACTCATCGGTGGCGCGACGAAATTCAGAGTAGCCACGACCGAGCGCCCGGGCAATATCAGGCAACCGTTTGGGGCCGATAACGATCAACGCCAGGGCCAGAATCATAAGCATTTCAGGCATGCCGATACCGAACATACAAAGGTCCTTCCATGACTGCGGGGATAACTCAGGTCGGCAGAGAATAGCCCTTCCGACCGACGCTGTCAAGCCTTGCAAGGGACGATAAGGGTTTGACATACAAGGGCTTTTACCCTAGGATAACGCATTCGCCGAAGGAGCTGAAAGGTGGACTGATGGAACAGACAGAAATCATACAGGAAATCAAGCGGTTATGCGTGGAACACAACGCTTTGTTGCTGGCTCACAATTATCAGCGTGACGAGGTTCAGGAGATTGCCGACATTACCGGCGACTCGCTGGCTTTGTCGATAGAAGCCGCACGTGCCGCAAAAGACGTGATTGTTTTTTGCGGGGTGCATTTCATGGCGGAGAGCGCCGCGATCCTTGCTCCCGACAAGACCGTCCTGCTGCCGCGCACCGATGCCGGTTGCCCGATGGCGGACATGGTCACCCCCGCAGGACTGCGGGCGCTGAAAGCCGAACATCCGGGCGCCACGGTCGTCACCTACGTCAATTCGAGTGCCGCCGTCAAGGCGGAAAGTGATATCTGCTGCACCAGCTCGAATGCAATCAACGTTGTTAAGTCCCTCGCCGCTGACGAACTGATTCTGGTGCCGGATCGCAATCTCGGCCGCTATATCGCTTCATTCACCGACAAAACCTGTTATTTTTGGGAGGGTTATTGTCCCACGCATGATCGCCTCAAAGTTGCCGATATTGAGCGCACCCGCGCCGATCACCCCGACGCACTCTTCATGGCGCACCCCGAATGTACCCCGGAAGTCCTCGCCCTGGCCGATCACATCTGCTCGACCAGCGGGATGTACGCATACGCGGCCAAAAGCGCTGCACGCAAGTTTATCGTCGGCACCGAAATGGGCATTCTCTACCGCCTGCGCAAGGATAATCCCGACAAAGAATTCATTCTGCCCTCGACAAGTTTGATCTGTCCGAACATGAAGCTGACCTCGCTCGAAGATATTCTTCAGTGTTTACAGACGATGAGTCCGGTGGTAACCGTTCCGGAAGAGACGCGCGAACGCGCGAAGTTGACTCTCGACCGCATGCTCGCCGTGCCGCGCGACTAACCGATCCATCAAAAAAAGAGGTCTTTAGCGCTCGTTTGCAGCTCCCCACGAAAACACGAAAAGCATCAATTGTTCAGAGTTTCTCCGTGATCTTCGTGTGCTTCGTGGTAATAATATTTGGCATACGCAGATCAACAGACTCACTTCCAGTCATTCCGGAAACACCTTTGGTTTATGTCGAGTCATAACGCAGAGCAACCCTCCATGACCCTCTCCGCCGCCGCCACGGCCGCGGCACGGACACGCGCACGGCTGGAAGTCCATGGTTTGCGCGGGTCGGCCGGTGCCGCCCTGCTGGCGGAAGTAGTGCCGCTTTGCGCCGAGCCGCTCCTGGTGATTGCCGCGGACCTGAAAACTGCCCGGCAAATGGTCGACGACCTGACTTTTTTTGCCGGCACAGACAGCACGGTGTGCCTCTTTCCCCATTGGGAAGTGCGCCCTTACGATCCGCTGACACCCCATCCCGAAGTTGAAGCAACCCGCCTGGCGACGCTGACCGCACTCCTCGACGGCCAGGTACGGGTCGTGGTTACAACGATTCGCGCGCTATTGCAACGGGTGATTCCACGCACGGTGCTCGCCGAACTGCGCGAAAAGCTGCTTGTCGAAGAGGAGTATCCGCGTAACGAGCTGTTGCCGCGTTTGCTCGCCCTCGGCTATCAGCCGGTGCCGCTGGTCGAGGATCGTGGCACCTTTGCGGTGCGCGGCGATATTCTCGATATTTTTCCACCCACCGGGGCGCACCCGGTACGGATTGAATTTTTCGGTGATTATATCGAGCGGATGCGTCCCTTTGATGCGCTCACTCAACGTTCTGCGGCACAGGACCTGCCCGTTCTGGAGCTTCTTCCCGCGCGTGAGATGATTCTTTCCGGCGAACATCTTGCCACGTTCAGTCGGCGCCTCAAGGAACGTTGCGACACCCTCGGCCTCCCCCGCCCGCAGCGCGAAGCGGTCCTCGAAGAGGTTCGTGAAGGATTGCTTGCACCGGGGCGCTCCTTCCTTTTGCCTCTCAATTACGAGCAGCTTGACACGCTGCTCGATTATCTGCCGCAACGGCGTTGGGTCTGGCTCGACCCGACGGACGCGGAACAGGAGGCGGATCGCCTGAGCGACGAAGCGCGCGCCGGCGAAGCGCGTCTGCGCGCAGCCGCTGAACCTCATGTTGCCTTCAGCGAGCTTTATCTTGATGACCAGGATCTGGCGGTATGGCGACGCACCGAGCCGCAGATTGAATTCACCGCATTGCGGGTTTATCAGCTTGGCGAAGAGCAAGATGCCATCACGCTGAAGGTCCTGACCAACAGTGAATTGCATGTCGACCTGCGTCACAGCGACGTAGGGTTGCAACCGCTGATCGATTGTCTGCGTCAGTGGCGCACCGCGCACTGGCGGGTGCTGCTGGTCTGCCACCGCCGCGGGCAGGCGGAGCGTCTGCGTGACTTGCTTGCCCCGCATGGGTTCGCGCTGCCGGCAGCGACCGAAGGCTTTCCTGCGACCCTCCCCCCCGGCAGCATTGCCCTCACCCTCGGCAATCTGGATGCCGGGTTTCAACTTCCCACCGAGCGGCTGGCGGTCATTACCGAAGAGGAAATATTCGGCCACCGCGCCAAGCGACGCGGGTTAACAGCGGCGCGCACCGACGCACTGCTATCCTCCCTCGCAGAGCTCAAAGAGGGTGATTTTGTCGTCCATACCGACCACGGTATCGGTCATTATCGTGGTTTACTGCACATTGAAACCGGGGTCACGGCAGGGGATTTCCTGCATCTCGAATATGTCGGCGAAGACAAGCTCTACGTCCCGGTCGAGCGCATTGAGAAGGTCCAGAAATACGTCGGCGGCGAAGGGCCACGGCTTGACAAGCTCGGCGGCAACAGCTGGGAAAAAGCGCAGGTCAAGGCACGGGCGGCAGTCGAAGAGCTGGCGCGCGAACTGTTACAGCTCTATGCGCGGCGCAAGCTCTCCCAGGGGTTCGGATTTTCCCCGCCGGATCGTCACTTTCGTGAATTTGAAGCGGCGTTTCCGTACGAAGAAACTCCCGATCAGCAGGCGGCCATCGATGAGACGCTTGCCGACATGGTCGCGGATCGGGCCATGGACCGCCTGATCTGTGGCGACGTCGGTTACGGCAAGACCGAAGTCGCGATGCGGGCCGCCCATAAAGCGGCGCTCGACGGCAAGCAGGTGGCCGTGCTGGTGCCGACCACGATCCTGGCACGCCAACACTGGGCATCGTTCAGTGAACGCTTTGCCGAAACGCCGGTGGTCGTCGATATGGTGTCACGTTTTCGTACCCCCACCGAACAGAAATCAACCCTCGAACGCACCGCCGCCGGGCAGGTCGATATTCTGATCGGAACGCATCGTCTGTTGCAGCGGGATGTGAAGTTTCGTGATCTCGGCCTGGTGGTTATCGACGAAGAACAACGCTTCGGGGTCGCCCACAAGGAACGTCTGAAGAAGATGCGCGCCGCCGTCGATTTCCTTACCCTGACGGCGACGCCAATCCCGCGAACACTGAATATGAGCATGATGGGCCTGCGCGACATTTCGGTAATCGACACCGCTCCGGTCGATCGGCTGGCGATTCGTACCTACGTGACGCGTTTTGACAACGAACTGGTGCGTGACGCGATACTGCGCGAATTGCGGCGGGGCGGGCAGGTTTTCTTCGTCCATAACCGGGTGCAGTCGATCAATGCCATGGCTGATTTACTGCGCCAGCTTATCCCGGAAGCAAAGATCGCCGTCGGCCACGGCCAGCTGGGGGAGAAGGCGCTTGAAACGGTGATGCTCGATTTCATTGAGGGGCGCACCAACGTGCTGGTCAGTACCACAATTATCGAAAACGGACTTGATATTGCGCGCGCCAACACCATTATCGTCAATCGTGCCGATTGTTTCGGTTTGGCCCAGCTTTACCAGCTGCGCGGCCGGGTCGGTCGTTCGCAACAACGCGCCTACGCCTATTTGCTGATTCCCGGCGAGGGCGGATTGACTCGCGATGCCCGCGAGCGGTTGCGGGTGCTGCAGGAGTTGACAGAGCTCGGTGCCGGTTTTCGGATCGCCAATCACGATCTGGAACTGCGCGGTGCCGGCGACCTGCTCGGTGGCAAGCAAGCCGGACAAATTGCCGCCATCGGCTACGAGCTGTATGCCGATTTGCTCGATGAAACGATCCGCGAGCTACAGGGCCAGTCACACGAGGAACGGATCGACCCCGAATTGCGTCTCGGGCTGTCGGCCTACTTCCCGGAAAAATATATGCTTGATCCGAATCAGCGGCTGGTGTTTTACAAAAAACTGGCCGCGGCAAACGATGACGGGGTCATCTATGCCCTTGCCGATGAATTGCGTGATCGTTATGGCGAGTTGCCCCCGCCGGCAGAATTGCTCCTCGAATCGATGAAGCTGCGCGTTATGCTTAAACGCTGCAAAATTGAAACCGCCGAATATGACGGTCGGCGGCTGGTGTTCGGTTTTCATCCGACCACCCCGGTCGGTCCTGAAAAAATTCTTGCCCTGCTCAACGACCCGGAAAAAAAATACACCTTTTCTCCCGATTACCGCCTGACGATCACGATCGGCAAACTCGCGCCGGAAGAGGTGCTGGAACGAGCGAAAAAAGAATTGCAGACCCTGGGCTGAGTGTGTAGACTTCTGAGCTGTTTCGATACGTAGTGCGGTCACCGCCCAACGGAAAAAGAACACGTTAAAAAGCCTATGATCCGATCAAAAAATATCCAGTATTGGTGCGCTCGTGCCCTGTTGCTGTCAACGCTAATCGCGCTGCTCGCCTGCAACCGACCCGCCGGGGAAGAAGGGACAACGACCAGCGTGTCCAGCCCGGCGACGTCTGAACCGGGGGCCTTGATCCTGATCGTCAACGGGCAGACCCTGCGCAATGACGAATTTGAAGTGGCCTTCGCCAGGACGCTGTCAACGGGTCAGACGGTGACCGCGAAAGAGCGCGCCGAACTCAAACGGGCATTTCTGGTGCAGATGATCGACCGCAAATTGACCTTGGCCGAAGCGAAAAGGATTGGCCTTGCGGTGACACCGCAAGAGGTCGATCTCGCCCTGGCGGAACATCGTGCGGACTACCCGGAAGACGAATTCAACGCAGCGATAAAGTCGCGCAATCTGACCATGGATCAGTGGCGCGTGGAGTTGCAGGAAAAGTTGTTGATGGAAAAAGTCCTGCGCTACGCGGTCTACGATCAGGTCGCACCCACCGCTGCGGAACAACGTGCCTATTACACAGAGCACCGCGATGACTTCAATCGTCCGGCGCAAGTTCGGGCGCGCCAGATTGTCGTCGCGGAAAAAGAAGTGGGGCAGCGGGTTCTCGGTTTGCTGCGGCAGGGGGAACCGTTTGCCGCTGTAGCGAAAACATATTCCCTCTCACCCGATGCCGAGCAAGGGGGGGATCTCGGTTATTTTGCCGCCGGGGAGATGCCGCCTGAATTCGACCAGGTGGTTTTTAAATTACAACCGGGACGTTTAAGCGAGCTGATCAAAACCGAATATGGCTACCACGTCTTTCTGGTCGACGACAAGCGCCCCGCGCAGCAGCTGACCTTTGAAGATGTCCGCGACGAGATTTACACCACATTGAAGATGCAGAAAGAAGAAGCCGCTTATCACCAATGGCTGCAAGGTTTACGTGCTGCCGCGCAGATTGAAGTCAACTGGGATCAACTCTAAAGGTAGCGATAACCATGTTTAGAATGACGCTGATACTGCTGTTTTTCCTGTACCCCTTGAGCCTGGCGGCGACAACGCTCAATCGCACTGTCGCCGTCGTCAACGATGAAATTGTCACGTCCTACCAACTGGAACGCGCGCTGGAGGCAAAGGCAGTGGCTGGCCGCGAGATTGACGACGCGTTACGCCAGGAGCTGCTCGATAAAATGATCGAAGAGCTGCTCCTCGGACAACGCATCAGAGAGTTGAAATTGACTGTTGCAGCCGAGGAAATTGATGCGGCGATCGACGATATCCTTAAACAAAACAAGATTACCCGCGAGCAACTCAAACAAGCTCTCTCCCAACAAGGGATCGATTTCACCGCCTATCGTGAAACCCTGAGCAAGCAGATTCTGCGCTTCAAGCTGATGGGGCGTGAAGTTCAGGCGAAGGTCGAAGTGACGAATCGTGAGATACGCAATTACTTTGACGCCCATGCCAGGGACTATCAACGTCCGCCTGAAGTGCGCATTTTGCATTTCACCCTGAAAGACGCAGGGGCCGACGCCCGGCAAACGCTTGCTGCCGTACGCACCCGGCTTGTTGCCGGGGAACCGTTGCCCCAGGTTCTTGCCGCGTTTGCCGGTGATGAGCGGGTGCTCGGTGGCGAGATGGGCCGTTTTTCCGAGCGCGAACTGGCTCCGGAGTTTGTCACGGCTATTAAAGATTTACCCGATGGTGCAGTCAGTCCCATCGTTGCTCAAAACGAGATGCTGCATCTGCTCATCGTGGCGGAAAGGATCCCGGGCGGCGTGACTCCGCTTGAGGACGTGAAAGACTCCATCGCAGCCCGTCTACAGGAAGAAAAATCCCAGGCCCGCTTCAAGGAATGGATTGCCGAACTCAAAAAAAATGCCTATATTGTCATTTTACCGGAGGAGGGCAAGGAGCCAGCTCCGGCGCAAACAACGGAGACCCCTCTCTCTGTTGCACCGGAAAAAACTGCCGGAGAATCCCCCGCGGAGGAATAGCCTGCAATTACGCGCCGCTAGCTCAGCCGGATAGAGCACCGGTCTTCGGAACCGGGTGTCGGGGGTTCGAATCCCTCGCGGCGCGCCATTTACAACCTCAGCCTTTGACAAAAGTACCCGTGCGATCCCCGGCGAGAGCGATACCCCCTCGGCCTGAGTTTTCATGACGATCGGACCATGCCACGCCCATCCGCCGTCCGCCGTCCGCCGGGCAAAACCGGCACATATCAAAACAGCCCCTCGGCGAACCGGGGGGCTGTTTTGGTCGTGCCGTGGTAGCGGTGGGGCGAATTACATCATACCGCCCATGCCACCCATTCCGCCCATGCCGCCCATACCACCTGGCATTGCCGGCATGCCTTCGTCCTTCTGCGGCAGATCAGCAATACATGCTTCGGTAGTGAGCATCAGACCGGCCACCGATGCGGCGTTTTGCAGCGCACTGCGGGTAACCTTGGTCGGGTCGATAATCCCGTCCTTGATCATGTCGCAATACTCGTCAGTGGCCGCGTTGAAGCCGAAAGAACCTTTTTCTTTATTGACGCGATCAATGGCGATCGAACCTTCAACTCCGGCGTTGATCGCAATCTGGCGCAACGGCTCTTCGAGCGCACGGCGTACGATCTTGACACCGAACTCCTGCTCACCGATCACCTTGACAGAGTCAAGCGCTGCAATGGCACGAATCAGGGCCACTCCACCGCCAGGGACGATGCCCTCTTCAACGGCCGCGCGGGTGGCGTGCAGCGCATCTTCGACGCGCGCTTTCTTTTCTTTCATTTCGGTCTCGGTCGCAGCGCCGACCTTGATGACAGCAACGCCGCCGACCAGTTTGGCAAGACGTTCCTGAAGCTTCTCACGGTCATAGTCGCTGCTGGTTTCGTCGATCTGGGCGCGAATCTGCTTGACGCGGCCTTCGATCTCAGCTTCGACACCGGCACCGTCAATGATGGTGGTGTTGTCTTTGTTGATCACGATCCGCTTGGCGGTGCCGAGCATATCGAGGGTCGCGTTTTCGAGGGTAAAGCCGATTTCCTCGGCGATCACCTTGCCACCGGTGAGGACGGCGATATCTTCGAGCATCGCCTTGCGACGGTCGCCAAAACCAGGCGCTTTGACCGCAGCAATATTAAGGGTGCCACGCAACTTGTTGACCACCAGGGTGGCCAGCGCTTCGCCGTCAACATCTTCAGCAATAATCAGCAGTGAACGCCCCTGCTTGGCCACCGGCTCGAGTACCCCGAGCAGATCTTTCATGCTGCTGATTTTCTTGTCGTGAATCAGGATCAGCGCATCTTCCATGACCGTTTCCATGCGTTCCATGTCGGTCGCGAAGTACGGCGACAGATAGCCGCGATCAAACTGCATCCCTTCGACAGTTTCGAGAGAGGTTTCCATCGACTTGGCTTCCTCGACGGTGATAACCCCTTCTTTGCCAACCTTGTCCATCGCCTCGGCAATGATATTGCCGATCGTCTCGTCATTGTTGGCCGAGATGGTGCCGACCTGCGCAATTTCCTTGTGGTCTTTCACCGGCTTGGAGAGTTTCTGCAAGGAAGCAACGGCGGCGATTACGGCTTTGTCGATACCGCGCTTGATTTCCATCGGGTTGTGACCGGCGGAAACCAGTTTGATCCCTTCACGGTAGATTGCCTGAGCGAGAACGGTCGCGGTAGTGGTTCCGTCACCGGCGATATCAGAAGTCTTCGAAGCGACTTCCTTGACCAGTTGTGCGCCCATGTTCTCGAATTTGTTTTCGAGTTCGATTTCCTTGGCAACGGTGACGCCGTCCTTGGTAATCAGTGGTGCGCCGTACGATTTTTCAATCACGACGTTACGCCCCTTGGGCCCGAGGGTAACCTTAACCGCATCGGCGAGTTTGTTGACCCCGGCCAGGGTCAGGGAACGAGCTTCTTGTCCGAATTTAATATCTTTGGCAGCCATGTTTTCTATTCTCCTCAATCATATATTATTGATTATTGTGGTCAAAAATGATGCACTCGCAAAAAGAATTATTCAACAACACCGAGGATGTCGTCTTCGCGCATGATCAGGAATTCTTTCCCGTCAAGCTTGACTTCAGTGCCGGCGTACTTGCTGAACAGCACTTTGTCGCCGACTTTGACGTCGAGAGCGAGAACTTGCCCTGCCTCCGTCACTTTGCCCTTTCCGGCAGCGAGAACTTCGCCCATCTGCGGTTTTTCTTTTGCAGCATCGGGGATGATGATTCCCCCGGCGGTTTTGGTTTCTTCTTCGAGGCGCTTGACAATGATACGGTCCTGCAACGGTCTGATGTTCATGATCCAAATCTCCTTTCGCGGTTCGATATAATGCGGGGGGTGATCCCCCAACTGTTGCTTAAACAAAAGCGGATCGGCCAGTGACTCCAGGAGCCGATCCGCCTGGCACTCACGGTGTCCGAGTGCTAAGGCATGGTAAATATAATCAGACTCGCATGAATGTCAAGGGCTTATCAGGGAATAAAATGAAATAATTCTCTGGGCGGGTTAAATCGCGTTCAACGCGCGCAATATCCCTTCCGCCAACGTTGCGGAGATGTCAGCGGTCAGCTTGCGGCGCTCGTTGCCAATGGTTGAATAATCATGTTCAAAAAAGGTTTCACGCGGGTAGGAGAGTTGCAGCATCGGTTCGACTTGCCCCGGCTGAAAAAGTCGAACACGACTTTTCAGGCGCATATTGGTGGAACAACACCCCGATTCCTCGACATAACCGTAAATCTCCCCGGTCAGATAATAATGTTCAGCCAATTCAGCGGGATCAATGGTGTCGAGATCTTGCTTGAGGATGACGAATTTGTAACCGGAACCGGCACCTTGAGCGTTAAGCACGTCAACAAACTGGTCAAAAACACTCTCTTCGACATCGAGAGGCACCATGATTGTCGAAAACGGCACCACGTAAAGAATTTTTTCAGCAGGTTCAGAAAATTCGACAGACTTTGTTATCCGCGGACCGGAACCGGCACACCCCGCCAGCAAAGCAACGATCAATCCGGCGATCAACCAGCGCATCAGCATCAATCTTTCTCCATCTCTTTCGGGAGGTATTTAACTTGACCAGGGCGGTCAGAACAATATCGGCCAAACGGTGAATTTCATATCACCTGACATCTTATTGGAGCGGACGAAACTGTCAACCTTTTTTCCCGCCCCTTTTTCGCGCCCTTCGTAACAACAAAAGCCCGTCGTTGACGACGGGCTTTTGTTGTTGATCGGTCCAAATAGCAGTTTACCAGCCGAGGCTGAGCTTGGCCGTGTAGACAGGAAGTTCTCCAAATTCAGCATCGATGGTCAGACGCACTAACGCCATCGACATCTGGACACCGCCGAAATACCGCAGTTCGGTGGCTGAATAATCGTTAAGGGTTGTCTTCAGCAACGCATCATCGCCGGTATATTCCGCATTGATCCGCACCACACCGGCCCCGGCGTAAGGGGTGAGCATGGCAAACCCCTTGCTTACCACCAGATCTGCGGCATAGGTCGATAGCTCAATGTCATCGACGCCCCCAAGGCTGCTGTAACTTCCCCGGACCGCGACGGCAGGAGTGGCGGTCGAACCCTCCAGAATCGCCCACTGCAATTCACCGCCAACCATGGTGAGATTACTGCTCGGAACCTTGGCGTAACTGGCACCGATATCGAAATTGTAAGGGAGTCCTTTGCGTACCTGAATTTTGGGGATCGGCAAGTAACCGGGATAGTCGGTCGAACTCGCACCGACCGCCTGCTCCCAAAGGTCGCTGTCGATTTCGGCAAAATTGACCGCGACACCGATGTCAAAACCGGTAATTCCTTGTGGCTCTGCCGGTGCCACCCCGCGATAGGCGGTCATTATCCCGGCTTCACGGGACACTTTCGCAAAGATATCGTTGGTGGTCCCTGATGCAAAGCCCAGATCATATTTTGCCGCCGGAGCCGAACTGGCACTCAGCAGAACAATCAACAATGTAAAAACGAAACGCTTCATGTGGAAACTCCCGAGAATTTTGTGGTTAACGTTCAACACAGGTAATCATGGATACTATTATACAAAGAGCATGCCACCGGTTTAAGAAAAAACTAACTTGATGAAATGACAAGACTTTCCACAGACAACCTGCACAGCTCCCGACGGGATTGTTGCGCAAATGCCACACCCGGCAGCGATGAATTGCTGCACACAGCGATCAACATACTCCCGCTACCCCCGGCAAATGGTCACAAAGTGACACCTGCCTACGCCGCAAACAACAGCGCTGAAATACTGCTCAATAAATAGGCATAAAATATTTATTTATCTATAAACTACTGAAATCACAGTGAATATATTTTGGCGCAAGGAATGATAAAGCGTAACTATTCACCTGCCCACCCAAAGGTCGTCATCCCCGAGCGATCCTGTCGGGGATCTAGACTTTCAATCCTCAAAACCCTGGATTCCGACTAAACCCCTGCCGGAATGACGTTGTAGGAGTCGCCTTCAGGCACGATGGTTCGCGGCTAAAGCCGCTCCTACAAAAGAGCTGAACAGTTACGATAAAGCAACAGATAACGTGCAGATCAATGCAACTGAACAACTTAAAAGATGACTATCAACCGACACCCTGATTTCTGAACGACGCGGTTTGGAAATTTAGTTCGGGCAAAGACGCCCATCCCGCAAAATGGCATGGCATTTTTTATTTTCGGCCCCAAAAAAGAGAAACACCATGAAAAAGATCGAATGCATTATCAAGCCGTTCAAGATCGACGACATCAAGACTGCCGTCACCGATCTCGACATCTCCGGCATGACCGTCAGTGAGGTTCGTGGTTTCGGTCGGCAGAAGGGGCATACCGAGCTCTACCGCGGCGCCGAATATCAGATCGACTTCATCCCCAAGGTCAAGATCGAGCTGGTTGTCCCGGACGAGCAGGTCACCGAAATCGTTGCGGTCATCCAGAAAGAAGCCTGCACCGGGCGCATCGGTGACGGCAAGATTTTTATCCTCGACGTCAGTGAATCGGTACGTATCCGGACCGGCGAAAGCGGCTCCGACTCCCTTTAAGAAACACACTCAAGGAGGAAAACTCATGAAAAAGATTCTCGTATTAGTCGGCATGCTGCTGCTGACTCCGCTCTTTCCGGCATTTGCCGAAGATGCCCCGGTTTCGGAAATGACCTATATTCTGAATACCTTCTCCTTCCTCGTCATGGGGATACTGGTGATGTGGATGGCCGCTGGTTTCGGCATGCTTGAATCCGGGCTGGTACGTTCCAAAAACGTGGCCACCATCTGCCTGAAGAACATCGCCCTGTTCGGCATTGCCGGCATCCTCTTTTACCTGGTCGGCTACAACCTGATGTACGTCGGCGTCGACGGTGGCTACTTTGGCTCCTTCGGCCTCTGGGCGGCGGACGATAGCGCCGCACTCGGCGGTGATTACTCCGCCGGATACTCGGCGGCATCCGACTGGTTCTTCCAGATGGTTTTCTGCGGTGCGGCCTGCTCGGTCGTTTCCGGCTGCGTCGCCGAGCGCGTTAAAATCTGGTCTTTCTTCGCCTTCTGTATCGTGCTGACCGGATTCATCTACCCGATTCAAGGGTCCTGGGTGTGGGGCGGCGGCTGGCTCTCGGCCATGAAGAAAGTTTTGTTAACACTGATTGTGCTGATGATGATCACCGTTCCTGCCGCGATGGCCGCCGAAGCTTCGGGTGACGTTTATGCCGGGTTCAGCGAAAAATATCTGTGGCGTGGTTTTGACCTGAGTAGCAGCGTTGCCGTGGCACAGGGGGGCATGGATGTCAGCGTCGGCAAGTTCACCTTCAGCTACTGGAGCAACATGCAGGCGCTTGATGATGCCGGGAGCAGGGTGGCAGCCTGAACGAAACGGATATCGTTGTTGACTACTCCACAGACCTCAGTGAGCTGGTATCTCTGAGCGTCGGCAATATCCTTTACGATGTCGACGGTTTTGAAACCACCAATGAACTCTATCTGACGGTCGGGCTGAACACCCTTCTTGCCCCGGCGTTGACGGCTTACTATGACTGGGACGAGAGTGAAGAAGAGGGTCTGTTCATGACCCTGTCGATCGGCCACGATCTGGAAATCAGCGAAAAAGTTTCTTTGAACTTTGGCGCACTAATCAGTTTCAACCAAAAGAGCGATTTTGCCGTCGGCACCTACAGCGGTTTGCACAACTACGAGTTGAGCGCCGGGGCTGACATTGCCCTGACTGACACCATCAGCGCCAGCATTTCAGCCCTCTTCACTGAGGGGATCAGCGACAACACCAGGCAAGCGATCGATTCCGAAACGACGACCGGTGTCAGCCTGGCTTACGCATTTTGAGTACCAAACGGCAGCCTCACATCTGCCTCCTCTGACATGTTATGCAGTCAAGCCCCTCGCCCCCGAGGGGCTTTTTTCTTCCCCGCCCCCCTTTTGAAATTCAGTGAAGCATTCAGGAGTTATCTCTGCGCAATATATCTCCCGACCGGGCACCAGACGGCAGCGTCATCACGATGCGCGCATTCGGCTGCCCGACAGTCAGCACCGTACCCTCTTCACTGTGGAGTGTCGCGACCGTGAAGCGGGACTGGCGCAGCGCCGGGCCGATCAATTCGAGCTGTTCGCCGGGGAAAAAGCGATTCCGCCCGATCACCAGCGCACGCCCTTCGGCACTGACCGATTCAACCATGCCGATAAAATCGGTGCTGCGCAAATAACCGGAGCGCTGCGGTTCAATCAAAGGATCATCCTGGCCGAACAAAAATCCGCTGGCATAGGGGCGATGGCTGACTTTTTCCAGCTCCTGCCGCCAGAGAGGATTGCAGCGATAGGTGGCGGGATCGGCCAGCCAGGCATCAAGGGCGGCACGATACACGCGCGAGACAACCGCCACGTAATAAACACTTTTCATCCGCCCTTCAATCTTCAGGCTGGTCGCACCGGCGCTTAGCACTTCTGGCAGATGGTCGATCAGGCAAAGATCGCGGCTGTTCATGATGTAGGTACCGCGCGCATCCTCTTCGATCGGAAAACTTTCAGCGGGGCGCGTCTCCTCGACCAGCGCGTATTTCCAGCGACACGGGTGGGCGCACGCTCCGGCATTAGCGCTGCGTCCGGTCATTGCCGCCGAGAGGAGACAACGCCCCGAATAAGCAACACACATCGCGCCATGGACAAACACTTCGACCTCAACTCCGGAATCGGCGCTGATCGCCCGCAGGTCGTCAAGGGTCGCTTCACGGGCCAGATTGATGCGCGACACCCCGGCCTCCCGCCAGAATTTGGCAGCGGCGGCGTTCCCCGTGTTGGCCTGGGTAGAAAGATGGATCTCCCGCTGCGGAGCGCAGCGTCGCACCGTCGCCAGCACCCCCGGATCAGAGACAATATAGGCATCGATCGCCAACGGCTGCAATGCCGCCAGATATGCTTCCAGCGCCGGGAATTCTGAGGGGCGCAAATAGGCATTCAAGGTCAGATACAACCGCTTCCCGGCGTCTTGCGTCAGCGTGCGGGCAAGGCGCAAATCGGCCAGGCTGAAGTTGCCGGCTAACGCCCGCAACCCGAAATGCTCGCCACCGACATAAACAGCATCTGCTCCGTAATTGATTGCTGTACGTAATTTTTCGATATTTCCGGCGGGAACCAACAGCTCCGGTTGTTTCATAATGACCTGCTTTCCTGGTGTTGTGTCCCCGACAATAACATAAAAGAAATCGGTCCGTCTGCCCCGTCATTCATCCCTGCACTCCTCCTCCCCCCCCCATCCGGCCCACGGCAAATTTGTTCTAACACGGACATGATCTTGGCACCGAAGAATTTTTACTCATCCGCAGATAATCGAGAAC
>JARGFI010000033.1 GCA_029210745.1 Desulfuromonadales bacterium | reverse complement strand
CCCACATATGATCAGCCGGGCGCTTGCGATTTTACAAATACCGTCAGGAAAGGTAAAACACCATGCCGAAGGCCAGAGCAATCCGATACCAGCCGAACAGCTCCATGCCGTGGCGATTGAGGTAAACCAGAAACCCCTTGACGGCCAGCCAGGCAACCAGGCAGGACACACCCAGGCCGATGGTCAGATTGGCGGCGCTGCTGGTTTGCAGCAGGACGGGACCCTGATGAAACAGTTCGTAGGTGGTCGCGCCACCGAGGGTCGGCAGCGCCAGCAGAAAGCTGAATTCGGCGGCGGCACGGGGCTGATAGCCGAGTAGCCGAGCGGTCATGATGGTGACCATGGAACGGCTGGTGCCGGGCCACATAGCCAGGCACTGGGCCAGGCCGATGACCAGAGCTGATCGAAGCGTCATGGCCGCAAGGGGTAGCTCCTCCTGGCTCGGTTTCCTTAGGAGCTGCCGTCGAAACCGGCGCTCGATGACGACCATCAGCAATCCGCCGATCGCCAGAGCGGCAATGACCGGACCAATCCCGAACAGCGTTGACTTGATCCAGCTTCCGGCCAGCACACCGATGATGGCCGCCGGCAGAAAACCCACCAGCAGCAAACGCAGCAAACGACGCCCCTCGCTGTCCTGCCCGCGCAAACCCCGCAACATCGCCCGGATATGGGTGATGTAAATACCGATGACCGCCAGCAGTGCCCCGGACTGGATGACAATTTCAAAAGCATCGACGCCAGCTTTAGTGGCAGGGTTCCGATACAAGTTCAGCCATTCTGAAACCAGGATCAAATGGCCGGTCGAGGAAACCGGCAGAAACTCGGTGAGGCCTTCAACCGTGCCGAGAATGACGGCATCGAACCATGAGATCAAAGGATCCATCTGCCATTTCTTTCTATCCGCACCACATTAAAACTTTCATCAATGCAATCATAAAGGGCTTTCTTCCCGGCTCTTTTGGGAGAACTGCCGAAGGACCTTTTCAATTTGTTCCGCCAGCGGTGTATCCGCTTCGTATAAGTCAAAAAGCTGTAACAGACGGACGATCTCATCTCGCTCCTGTGTCAATTTTTCAAGGCTTTCAGAGGACGGGCAGTCATTGGCATGAACGCCATCGGAGTGGGCACATTCAGGGCAGACATTGATTTGTCCTGCAACAATGACAGGAACATTCGTTACCTTAAATACCATTTGCTCACGATGGCATCTCTGGCAACAGCCGTTCATCTTCAGGCCAATATTGATGTTGGCACCCAACGTCTTTATGCATTCAAAGCAAAGTTTTTTACCAGACCAATCTTTCATCTTCTGGAGGTTCTCTCTTGATCACCCAAGTGGGTAGTTGCTGTAAATAATCACGTCTACCGTGCCGCCCGAGAGTTTCAGTTATGCGTCAACAAAAAGGTCGCCATCTGTGTCGAACTGCCATGGCGGGGGTCGAACGCGCCGATATCCTCAAACACGACCTGGTAACCGTTGCGCCGTGCCACGCCAGCGGCCCAACGTCTGAATTTATCCCGGGTCCATTCAAAACGATGATCCGGGTGGCGGAGAACGCCGTCCGGAATGCCGTACAGCACATTGTACTCGCGATTGGGCGTGGTGACGATGACCATCTTCGGCCGACACCCGGCGAAAACCGCCGTCTCGACTGCCGACAGGCGTTGCGGCGCAACATGTTCGATGGTCTCGACCAGGACCGCTGCGTCAAACCCGGAAAAATCTTCGTCCAAAGAGGTGTAGGACGCAAGGCACAGGGACATCTTACGGTCGGTGAACCCCTCATCATGGAAGGAGAGTCGCGCCCTTGCCTCGGCCAGAGCCTCATGCGAGGTGTCGATGCCGACAATGGTCGTGAACTGTTTTTCTCCGGCCAGCCGCATCAGTAATTCGCCTGGCCCGCAACCGAGATCGAGGACGCTTAGAACGTTGTACGCCAACAGGGTTTGTAGCACCTTGTTCAAACGTTCCTCATGCAGGTCTGTCGTCTGCTCGGGCTGCCAGCAAAGAGTATTTTTTCTCAGCATGAATGCGTCACTTAGTCGTGCTCGCGGGTTTTCAGGAAAATGATTTCCGGCCACTGTTCGGTCACGAAACCCAGCCGCCATTCGCTGGACGCCAGATAGGTCAGATTCCCTTCCGCGTCCTGCGCCAGATTGGCCTGGTTGGCCTTCTCGAAGGCGGCCAGCCGTTTCGGGTCGGGGCATCTCACCCAGCGAGCGGTGGCGTAGTCGACCCCCTCGTAGCTGGCGTCGACGTTGTATTCGGCCTTGAGCCGCGCCATGGTCACATCGAACTGCAACACGCCGACCGCTCCCAGAATGAAGTCGCTTCCCAGCAGGGGACGAAACAGCTGCACCGCCCCCTCCTCGGCGAGTTGGGTGAGTCCCTTCTGGAGTTGTTTGGCCCGCAGCGGAGATTTCAGCCGCACCCGCCGGAAATGCTCGGGGGCGAAGCTGGGGATGCCGGTGAATTTGAGCGGCTCCTTGTCGGAGAAAGTGTCGCCAATCTTGATGGTGCCGTGGTTGTGCAAACCGATGATATCCCCCGGCCAGGCCTCCTCCACCAGTGCCCGGTCCTGGGCCATGAAGATGATTGGATTGGCGAGCAACACCTCCTTGCCAAGGCGGTGGTGGCGCACCTTCATTCCGCGCTGGAAGCGGCCCGAGCAGATGCGCAGAAAGGCGATGCGGTCGCGGTGTGCCGGGTCCATGTTCGCCTGGATCTTGAACACGAAGCCGGAAAAGGCCTCTTCCTCCGGCGCGACCATGCGGGTGGTGGTTGCCCGCGGCATCGGGGCAGGGGATATTTCGACAAAAGCGTCGAGCATCTCGCGCACGCCGAAGTTGTTGACCGCGCTGCCGAAGAAGACCGGCGTCTGGTTCCCCTTGAGATACTCCTCCAGCACGAAGGGGTTGGCCGCCCCCTCCAGCAATTCCACGTCCCCGCGCAGTTCGTCGGCCTGACTCCCCAACAGCTCGTCGAGCAGCGGATCGGTCAGGTCCTGGATGGTCAGCACTTCATCGACCAGTCGATTGCGGCCTGGAAGGAAAATATTCAGCTCCTTGCGGTAGAGGTTGTAGGTCCCCTTGAAGCGCTTGCCCATGCCGATGGGCCACGACAGTGGCGCACACTCGATTTGCAGGGTCTCCTCGATGTCGGCCAGAATGTCGAGGGGGAACATCCCCTCGCGGTCGAGCTTGTTGATAAAAGTCAGGATCGGCGTGTTGCGCATCCGGCAGACCTCCATCAGCTTGCGGGTCTGGGTCTCGACCCCCTTGACGCTGTCGATGACCATGACCGCGCTGTCCACCGCCGTAAGCACGCGGTAGGTGTCCTCGGAAAAATCCTGGTGACCCGGCGTATCGAGCAGATTGATCTCGAAATCGCGGTAATTGAATTTCATCACCGAGCTGGTCACCGAAATGCCGCGCTCCTGCTCGATGGCCATCCAGTCGCTGGTGGCATGTCGATCGGCTTTACGGGCCTTGATCGCCCCGGCCATCTGGATGGCACCGCCGAAGAGCAGCAGTTTCTCGGTCAGGGTCGTCTTGCCGGCGTCAGGGTGGCTGATGATGCCGAAGGTGCGGCGGCGTTGAATTTCTGTTAATGGTTGGCTTTCCATATCTTTCCTTTGTTGGTGCCGGAGCCGCCTGAAACATCGTGGCCCCTGCGCTCATCCGGGGCGATAAGAACACGGGCAAAGAGAGTGAGATCTGGGCTGAATCGTCGACACGACCAAGAGCGGAGGCGACGGATAATGAATACTCATGCAACCTTCAGCCCCTCGCAGTAGCGCTGCAAAACCATACGGCGTCAGGGTTGTGCGTCGTGGATACGGGTGGACCGGGGAATTAAGGCGGCGAAATTTTTACGCTGGTGATCAAAGTACGCGATGGTTTGGCGGATAAATTGGGCATGGCTCTTCCTGATGATTGATTGCTGCAGAAAAGTAACACGACCATCCGAAAAGTGCAACTCTCGGGGTTCCTCAGACCGAAGCCGGGCGGTCGCGGGGATTATTAATCCACGTCATGCTCCAGAGCCAGATATATATACGGCATCTGAAAATAATCAAAAAAACGCGTTTCGCAATAGGGGCGCAGCAGGCGGGTCAGATTTATGCCAAGCGCGGTGTAGAGGGTACGGAGACGGCCATTCTGTGCCACGGAATGAGCACTACGGACGTAGTAACCGAAGTGAACTTCGAACGGTTTAAGCCAGCCGGGGAGCGCATTGAATCCTGCTGCTTTTACCGCCAGAAGATATTTGGAATGCTCGTAGTCGGTGACAAAGTCCCCCTCCAGATTGCCGAGATCGGGACGATATTCCCAGCGAAAATCGACCTTGCGTCCCAGCGCCGGGCAGGTTTCAGTCAGGAAACCGAACCCTGCCCCGACAAGGTTCATCAGCATGTCTTCGTAAGAAAAACCGTAGTTCGCGCTGAACGCATCCCCCAATTCCATGATTCCGGTGACGCCGAGGGCCGAATAGCACCCGTAACGCGACGCTTCTGCAGTGGCGTACCCCCAGGCGCGATAAATACTGGAAAAGCTG
Organism: Desulfuromonadales bacterium; assembly: GCA_029210745.1. Classification (GTDB taxonomy): domain Bacteria; phylum Desulfobacterota; class Desulfuromonadia; order Desulfuromonadales; family JAHYIW01; genus JAHYIW01. The sequence goes on along the minus strand of JARGFI010000033.1, from coordinate 26,256 downwards.
TGACTGAGCAGGTAGCTGGTATAGGCGTGTCCCAGTTTGTCGGCACCGCCGCTGGCGGTCTCACTGCCGAACCAACCTTCATCACCCCTGCTCGGCGCGCGCGAAAAATAGTCCCAATTGAGAACCCCCCAACCAATGACCGCTGCCGTCGAGCCAACATTGAGCAGCAGGGTTTTTTGCCCACGATTCAGGCCGGTGGCCGTGGCTTCCTCCGCGCACAGGGCAAACGAGGGAAGAAGCGTGCTCAGCAGCAGGACAACAGACAGGTGACGACAAAAAAAACACATCGGGCTTCAGGCAATCAAATAATCGCAAATACCGGTGCCGAATGGCGCTAACTGCAGATCGAATGCGCTGCGCCATGCTGTCGGGTCGCACTCATTCCCCTCCAGCAGCATGAGCATCTGGGTGCGCGTCAGTGGAAACTGCGGAAAACCTTCCAACAGTGCCACGACGGGACGTAACAATGCGGGCGGCAGATGGATTTTCCAGACGCTCTTGCCGAGCGCGGCAGCGACCAGATCGACGATCTCGTTATAGGTGAACGTAGCGGGGCCACCACAATGATACAGCTGACCGATACTCTCCGGCGTGGTCAGCGCACGGACAAAAGCGGCGGCAATGTCACTCACCGCAACCGGAGTAAGACGATATTCGCCACTGCCGATGATCGGCAGCAGCGGAGATTTGCGCAACAATCCGGCGAGCAGGTTGACAAACTGGTCATCGCGACCAAAGATCAACGACGGCCGGAAAATGGTCCATTGCAGTGCCGCCCCCCGCACCGCCTCTTCGGCAAGCCATTTCGTCTGATGATAGGCGCTGACCGCGTCGGCCCGAGTTCCGTTGGCACTCATCTGAATGAAACGCGATACCTGCTGACTCTCGGCAGCCATCACCAGATTGCGGGTCGCTTCGGTGTGTAGCCGTGTAAAAGTGATTCCCTGCCTCGGAAACTCGCGAATAATGCCGACCAGATTGATCACTGCATCACACCCGAGCAAGGCGTCCGTCAGCGTCGCACTGTCGGTCACGTCACCACCGACAAGAGTTATCCGCTTATCCTCGGGCAGCCCGCTCCCCGCCCTGCGGCGCACCAGGCAACGCACATCATGTCCGGCCGCAAGCAGTTGCGTGACAACTTCGCGGCCAACAAAGCCCGTTCCTCCAGTCACAAAAACGTTCATCGATTTTCTCCGGCGACCAATGCTTCCCTGGTCCGTGCATAAAAGTAACAGCAAAAACGTTATTTTGGCACGCTGAAGGGCCCCGTTAAAGATGCCCTCAGCAAGTATACCATGCCGGTCAATTCATAAAAGGCAGAACCGGTCTTTTTGTGCTCCGCGCCAAACAGAGCTTTAACAAAAAAGAACAAATGAACTTCCTTCTTTTATTTTTCACATTAAATATCTAAAATTTTCTTGTTATTTTAAACACTTGACAATGCATCCAAAAAATGTAAAACAAGATAACATTGTTCTATTTATTTCATCTGAAGACCTGAGTATTTATTTGTTTTTTTGATATAATGATCACCGGTTCTGTTCGACACCGCTCATCAGCTCACCAAAGAAGGAGGTAGCGATATGAAAGAGGAGCAAACCCCCGCCGCGCTCTCGATTCCCGAAGAGACTTTGCTGAAATGGGAAGCCCGGGGCATCAAACGACGGGACTTTATCAAGTTCTGTACCGCGACGACCGCCGCTCTGGCCTTGCCGATCACCCTGGTTCCCCGTGTCGCCCAGGCCATTGAAGACAACCGGGTTCCGGTCATCTGGGTTGAGCTGCAAAGTTGTACCGGGGATACCGAGGCGTTTTTACGCGCCAATCAGCCGACGGCAGCCGAGATTATTCTCGACACATTATCGATCGAGTATGCCGAGACGATTATGGCGGCCGCCGGTCATCAGGCGGAAAAATCGAAGGACGACGCGATCAAGAAATACCAGGGCAAGTATATTGCCATCGTCGAGGGTTCGATCCCGCGTGACGGGGCCTATTGCTGCGTCGGCGGCAAAAGTGCTCTGGCCATTGTCAAGGAAGTCTGCGGCAACGCTGCCGCAACGATCGCGGTCGGCAATTGTGCCGCGTTCGGCGGTTTGCCCGCCGCCGCGCCAAACCCGACCGGGGCCATGTCAGTGCAGGAGGCAGTGCCGGGTGCCACGGTGATCAACCTGCCCGGTTGTCCGGTCAACGCGACCAATCTGACGGCGACCGTCGTCCATTTTCTGACCTTCGGCAAACTGCCCGCAACCGACAAACTCGGTCGCCCGCTCTTCGCTCACGGCAAGCGCATTCATGACAACTGTGAACGGCGCTCACATTTCGATGCCGGTCAGCATGCTGAAGCGTTCGGTGATCCCGGCCATCGTCAGGGCTGGTGTCTATACAAGTTGGGGTGCAAGGGTCCGGAAACCTTTCATAATTGTCCGACCTGCCGCTACAACGAGGGCGTCAGCTGGCCGGTCATGGCCGGTCATGGTTGCATCGGTTGCTCCGAGCCGGGTTTCTGGGACACGATGAGTCCTTTCTACCGCCGTTTGCCACAAGTGCCCGGCTTCGGCATTGAAACGACCGCCGACCAGATCGGCCTTGGACTTGCGGCGGCCACCGCCGTTGCATTTGGCGCCCACGGCGTCGCCAGCGCCCTGCGCAAAAACGAACACGATTCGAAGGAGGGCTAAACGATGGCCAAACGAATAGCCGTTGATCCGATCACCCGTATTGAAGGTCATTTGCGCATCGAAGCGCAGATTGATGGTGGCAAGATTGTTGACGCCTGGAGTTCTTCCACTGCTTTTCGGGGCGTAGAAACTATCCTTAAAGGGCGCGATCCGCGCGATGCTCATCACTTTACCCAACGCTTTTGCGGGGTTTGCACGACCGTGCATTCGATGGCCAGTATTCGTGCCGTCGAAGATGCCCTGAAGATTCAGGTCCCCGACAATGCCCGCCTGATCCGCAACCTGATCATGGGGATCCAGAATGTGCAGGATCACGTCATCCATTTCTATCACCTGCACGCCCTCGACTGGGTCGATATTGTCAGCGCGCTGAGTGCTGATCCGGTTGCAACCTCGAAGCTGGCGCAATCAATCTCTGACTGGCCGAAATCGAGTGCTGATTATTTTAAGGGGATCCAGGAGCGGGTCAAGGCGTTTGCCGGCACCGGTCGTCTTGGCCCGTTCCAGAACGCCTATTGGGGACACAGCGCCTACAAGTTGCCTCCCGAAGCAAACCTGATGGCGGTCGCCCACTATCTCGAAGCCCTCGAATGGCAGAAGGATGTGATTAAAATCCACGCTATTCTCGGTTCGAAAAACCCGCATCCACAGACGTTCCTGGTCGGCGGCATGTCGATCCCGGTCGACCCCAACAGCCAGAATGCCATCAACGCCGACAAGATCGCCTGGATGATGAAACTGTTCAAAAAGGCCCGGTCTTTTGTGGAACAGGTTTACATCCCCGATCTGCTTGCCGTAGCACCGTTTTACCTCGACTGGGCGGCAATCGGCGGCGGCGTCGGCAACTATCTCTCCTACGGGGATTTCCCCGATGCCAGCGGGCAGAACTTTTTCCCGCGCGGGGTCATCACCGACAAGGATCTGGCCAACGTCTATCCGATGGACGAGAAAAAGATTACCGAGTCGGTCACCAACTCCTGGTACAGCTACCAGGGGGGGGATGACAAGGCGCTCCACCCCTACGACGGCGAAACCAACGCCAATTACACCGGGCCGAAACCGCCCTACACATGGCTCGATACCGACCAGAAATATTCCTGGGTCAAATCGCCCCGTTACGACGGACGACCGATGGAAGTCGGCCCGCTGGCACGCGTTCTGGTGGCCTATGCGCACGGCGTTCCGGAAGTTCAGGGAGCCGTCAATTTCGTCCTCAAAACCCTCGGTGCTCCGGCGTCCGCGCTCTTCTCAACCCTCGGTCGTACCGCCGCGCGCGGGGTTGACGCGCTGGTGCTGGCGCAAAAAAATGAAGAGTGGCTGCTGCAACTGGCCGACAATATGGGGCGTGGCATTCTTGACATGCATAACGGCGAGATGTGGGATCCTGCTTCCTGGCCGAAAGAAGCCCAAGGTTTTGGCTGGCACGAGGCGCCGCGCGGTGCCCTTGGTCACTGGATCCGGATCAAAAACCAGAAGATCGAAAACTTCCAGGCGGTGGTTCCGTCAACCTGGAATGCCGGTCCGCGTGACGAGAAAGGACAGCGGGGTCCGTACGAGCAGGCGCTGATCGGTACGCCGATCGCTGATCCGGAGAACCCTCTGGAAATCTTGCGGACAATCCACTCATTTGACCCCTGCCTGGCTTGTGCGGTTCATGTGCTGGATATCACCGGCAAGGAAATTATTAAGGTCAAGGCCCTCTAACGCAAGGAGGCGAAGCTTATGCTGGAACTTCGTTATGTCTGGGAATGGCCGGTTCGCATCACGCATTGGGTCAATGTGGTTGCCATCGTGGTTCTCTCGGTCACCGGACTGTATATCGGTAATCCGTTTATCAGTGTGTCATCCACCACACCGTATGTGATGGGCTGGATGCGTTTCATACACTACGTTTTTGCCTATCTGTTTCTGATGTCTTTTATGGCGCGCATGGTGTGGATGTTTTGCGGCAACCGGTACGCAAGCTGGAGAGAGTATTTTCCCTGGGTGACCGCAAAAGGCCGGGAGCGGATTGTCGGCACCTTCGCGTGGTACACCTTTTTGCGCAAAACTCCGCCCTATGAAGTGGGGCACAACGCGTTGGCGGTCATGGCCTACGCGGGCGTCTTCACGCTCTTTCTGGTGCAGTGCATCACCGGCTTTGCCATCTATGGACAATTCGAGCCAGGCAGTTTCTGGTTTAATCTGACCCAGCCATTACTGGCGGTTGGCAATCAACAGCTGCGGCTGACGCACCACATCATCATGTGGTTGCTGATTGGCTTCGGTATTCATCACGTTTACAGCGCTGCGCTGATGGACGTAAAGGAAAAGAACGGCTGTCTGAGCAGTATTTTCGGGGGGTACAAATTTGTTGATCCTGAGGAGGAGGTTGAATGAGCATTCTCGTTCTGGGTCTTGGCAACATGCTGATGAACGACGATGCGCTTGGGGTAAAAATCATCCAGGCATTGCAGAGTAATTATCACTTCCCGCCGCAGGTTAAGGTGATTGATGGCGGGACACTCGGTCTCGATCTGCTCCCGATGCTCGAAGGAATTGACCGTTTGCTGATCATCGACGCACTGGAAATCGGTGCCTGTCCGGGAACGATCCTCCGCGTTACCGGGGACGAAGTGCCCCGTGTTTTTGCCAGCAAACTGTCGATCCACCAGATGGGGGTACAGGATCTGCTGACGGTAGCAGAATTGCAGGGCTACCTGCCACGCGAGCTGGTGGTCTGGGGCGTACAACCGGGTTCGATCGAGATGGAGATGGCCCTTACCCCTGAAGTGTCCAAGGCGCTGCCGCAGGTGATTGCGGCGGTGATCGATGAGTTGACCAGCTGGGGGGCACCGCCGGAACTGGCGGCTTGACTGAAAATACATGCTGTAACATGCGGGGGCCGCAATTGCGGCCCCCTTGTTTTTATGAACAGATCAGTAGCTTACCCGCAGTTCATTCAACGTTGTGTGAATATCTTCCAGACTGAAACCGATCTTTTCACAACAAACATTCGAAAATGTTTCGTACTCCGCCACCCGCTGCAGCAGCATTGCCACCAACGCTTCCCGACCGCCAAAATTCTCCGGATTTTCGGCGACCTTGAGCAACACCGGAACGATAAAATCCGGTAGTTCACCGTCGCAACTTTGAGTATGAATCGTTTCCGCCAGGCAAAGGCAGAGTTCCTCGATACCGGTAGCCGTTGTGATCATCATCTCACCTCAGACTGGTTGCACAGCGTGGACAGGTGAGTATGCTGGTGGAGGACACCTTATGTCCACACGTCGGACAATTAAAGCGATAGTTACAATGGCGGCACTGAGGGTCGGAGAGACCCTGCTTTTTTTTGCATTTCGGACAGAGGCGATACATTTTGCGATCGGCCAGATAATCGGCGAACAGCAGTCCACAACGGGGACAACTCTCCGTGTCACGCTTGCCGATCGTGGCCCCACACGATTGCTGTGGACAGACAAAGACCGTTTTGCAGCTCTTGCACCAATATTTTCCTTTTTGTTCTTCTTTGCAAACTGGACATTTTTCCATAACAACCTCATGCGCTGTGACGAACACAATAAAAAAGCCGGGCCCCAGAGCCCGGCTTGCGTGTTTACCCTGGGGGGAGGATAAGTTATTCGATCAGTTGGAAAGCATTGACTCCGGCACCACATATCTCACAGGCGCCACCGGGAGCCCCTTCCAGCGTGTTCCCGCAAACCTTGCAGACGTAGTAATCGACTTCCGGGTTGTTGCCGAGCTTCGCCAGCGCCTGCTGATAAAGCTCGGCGTGAATTTTTTCCACCGTGTTGGCCAATTCGAAACTGCGCTCCGCCATGGCGATATTTTCTTCTGCAGCAACGGCGATCATTTCCGGGTACATCGCTGTGAACTCATGGGTCTCGCCCGCAATCGCATTGCGCAGATTGTCGGCAGTCTCACCCACCCCGCCGACCACGCGCAGGTGAGCAAGAGCGTGGATCGTTTCCGCCGCCGCCGCGGCACGAAACAATTTCGCAACTTGCATATGACCTTCCTGCTCTGCTTTGCTGGCAAACGCCAGATAACGACGATTGGCCTGCGCTTCTCCGGCAAACGCCTCAAGCAGATTTAATTCAGTCCTGGCTTCTTTCAAGTCAGCCATCACAACTCTCCCATACGTGCATCATACATTCAAAAGTTTACCCATTCTAGCGAGTTCCACACACATGTCAACTGTCTTATCAGCTTCTCAATCGACCATCGATTCGACCCGGTTGCGCCCGTTGCGTTTGGCCCGATAGAGGGCATCATCCGCTTCGCGAATCAGACTGTCAATATCGCCAATGCGGGGATGAGGGAGGGCGGCAACGCCGATACTGATGGTCTGCTGCAAATTTTCCAGGGGAGCGGCATAGGTCATACAACAACCCTCTTCGCGCAAGCGTTCGGAAATTTTTACCGCTCTGGCAAGGCTGGTTTCAGGTAAAACCAGCGCAAATTCCTCGCCGCCGAAACGCGCCGCCAAATCATAGGGACGTGAGTTTTGGAGCAGCAGCTCAGCAATCCGTTGCAGCACAGAATCCCCCTGTTGATGACCGTAGGTGTCATTTACTTTTTTGAAATGGTCCAGATCAATCATCGCCAGTGACAGATGGTCACCGGTTCGCAAGCTGCGTTGAAACTCGCGGGGTAAAAATTCAAACAGGTTGCGGCGGTTACTCAACCCGGTCAGCTCATCCGTATTGGCCAGGGCCTGCAAGCGTTCGTTGCTGGCACGCAAACTGTCCTGCAACGATTTTATTTTTAACTGAACCTTTACCCGCGCTGACAGCTCAGCCGCATCGAACGGCTTGGTGACATAATCGCTGGCACCTTTTTCCAGCCCGCGTATTTTGTCCTCACGTGATTCGTCGCCGGTCAACATGATCACCGGAATGTCACATAAAGCAGGATCCGTTTGTAATCTTTGCAGCATCTCCAGGCCATCGATCCCTGGCATTTTCAAATCACAGAGGACCAAGTCAACCTTCTCGTTGCGCAGCAACCCCAACCCCGAATCGGCATCTTCGACCAGCAGGATCCGATTGGTGATTCCGGCATTGAGCAGACATTCACTGGCAAGACCCCGCGCCACCGCAGAATCATCAATAATCAGAATTGCACCATTCATTTCGTCATTCACTCTGGTTGACTTTTTTAAATGAAACCATGTCTTGTCCGTTTGTAAAGTCGAACTCTGATTTTTCTCCGCATATCAAAGAGTTATGACGGAACGTCAACCTCTTCAGCGAGGCAGTGCAAGAAGGCGCTACGGATGCGTTCGGTCCATGCCCGATAGTCCCCGAGCAGTGCCTCATGGGGGGATAAAAGGTGCCCCGGATAACCAAGACGCTGTGCCAGTTTGGTCAGATAATCGCGATCATTGGAGAGCTGGTTGATTGACTGATCATGAACCAGCCGCAGCTTGTTTTCGAGCCGCCGTAAAAATTTATAACCGTCATACAACCCGTTAAAATCGTCAGCAGCGATCAACCCTTCGCGATGCAGCGCAGTAAGGGCGCGCAACGTGCTGACCTGCCGCAGGCCAGGGACTTTCCCTCCATGGCGCAGTTGCAGATATTGGGTGAGAAACTCAACATCGACCATCCCCCCCCGTCCGGTCTTGATATTGAACATGGTATCCCCTTCGTGAGCAATTTCCCGCTCCATCCGTTCGCGCAACCGCACAATCTCACTTCTGGTTTCAGCTGGCAAGGGGCGCAGATAGACGATTTGGGTGAGGAGTGCCTCCGTCGTCCGGGTCAGTGCGGCGGGGCCGATAACCCGGGCCTTGAGCAATGCCTGCCGTTCCCAGAGCTGGGCGGATGATTCGTGGTAACGGGTAAAGGCCGCAACGCTGGTCACCAGCGGCCCCTGATTGCCGGACGGGCGCAGGCGGGTATCAATCTGGTAGACATGCCCCTCGCGGGTGGCGAGGGTGAGAATCGAGATAATCCGCTGCGCCAGCTTGGCAAAATATTCCTGATTCGACAGTTCGCGAAAACGGCCTGCTTCCGTCCCGCTGACCGGGCGGGTGCGTCCGGCAATATCGTAAATGAAAATAAGATCGAGATCAGAATGGTAGTTCAGTTCCATGCCGCCATGTTTCCCCATGGCGATGATCGCGAACTCTGCCGCGCGTTCTGCGTCTTCGCCCTGACCGAACGGCAGGCCAAAGCGCGGCAGCAACTCTTCGCGGGCAAGTTCGACGGCCTGTTCCAGACAAACATCGGCCAGCCAGGTGAGCTGCATGGCGCACGCCCCCTGTTGCATATTGCCGTGAATATCATTCAAGGCGATACGCAAAAACTCCTGATTGCGAAACCGCCGCAGAATATCAAGGCGATCTTCATAGTCATCACTCTCGGCCAGTTGAGTGACGAGTTCGATCCGCAATTCGTCGCGTTCGCGAAAGGTCTTGGCATGGGCGCTTGCAACCAGCGTATCGAGAATTTCCGGGTGAAGAATAAAATTACGCGACAGATACTGACTGGTGCCGAACAATGAAACCAGCAGTTTGATAATCGGCGGATTCTCTGCCAGCAGGGCATAGAACCCCCCGCGAGCGCGTTTGACATTGAGGAATTTTTCCAGATTGGCCAGCGCCATATCCGGTTCCGGCGAATCGGTCACCGCTTGCATCAACAAGGGTGTAATCCGTTCGTAAAGGCGCTGGGCGCGTTCGGTCAGTCGCGCCGGAGAGGTGCGCAATACAAGCAACGTGTCGTAGGCACTGTCGACGTTGGCGAACCCCTTTTCTGCAAGTAACTCCCTGATCAGATCGGCATCTGCCGAAGCATCGAACAACAGATGAATCTCCGGCCGAATTTCATCGCGAATCTCCTCTTCACCGGAATAGAACAAGTCGTGGTAGATCGCCGCGACGTTGTCACGGTGACGGCCCAGCTCGGCCAGAAAGGCACTGACATCGGTAAAGCCGCTGCGCCTTGCCAGACAACGCAATTCCACCTCTTTTGTCGGCATATTATGCGTCTGGCGCTCCTGATAGACCTGAATACGGTGTTCGATTGTGCGCAAAAACACATAAGCGGCATGGAGCGTCTGGAATTCTTCGCTGGTAATCAGTTTTTCATCGTGCAGCAAGGCCAAGGCCTGAAGAGAATTGCGTTCCCTTAACGCGGGCTTCTTCCCGGCATGGATCAGCAACAACGCCTGAATAAAAAATTCGATTTCGCGAATCCCCCCCCGACCGAGTTTGAGATTCGTTTCTTCCTGATTCTTGTACGCCAGGCTGTTGTCGATCTTTTGTTTCATCCGCTTGATATCTTCGATCATGGTGTAATCGAGACTGCGGCGATAAATGAAAGGGATCAGGCGCTCCAGCAGTTCCTCGCCGACCTGGAGAGCGCCGGCAACCGGACGGGCTTTGAGCATTGCCGCCCGTTCCCAGCTCTGTCCCCAGCTTTCATAGTAGATTTCGGTTGCGTCAAGCGAATTCGCCATCTCGCCCCGCTGCCCCTCGGGACGCAAGTCAAGATCAACCCGAAAAACAAAACCGTCATCGGTCGCTTCGCCGATAGCTTTGGTAATCATTTCACCCATTTTGACAAAATACTGGTGCAGTGAGATCTGGTTTTTCACCCGTCCGCTCGGATCGGTGATCCCACCGGTCCGCCCCCGATCACTGCTGTAGAGATAGATCAGGTCGATATCGGAAGAAAAGTTGAGCTCGCGGCCGCCAAGCTTGCCCATGCCGAGGATGCAGAATTCCGCTTCACCTTGCGCGGTTTCGCCCCCGTCCGCAACTTCGCTCTCAGCACTATCGAGGAGGGGTGCTCCGTACTCGGCCCGCAGCAGAGTGTCGCAAATTTCACAGGCGCGTTGCAGGGTCGCCGCCGCCAGATCGGCAAGCTCGGCGGTCGTCCGCTGAAGATCGGCCAACCCGCAAAGATCACGCGTCGCGATGCGCAGAATCTCTTCCCGCTTGAACGAGCGCAACCCGCTTTGCAACGTTGCAAAGTTGGCATCGGCAGCGATTCGTTCACGCAGCAGGCGGATCATTTCCGGGTACTCGCGGGGAGTATCGGTCGCCCCCCCGACAAAAATATTTTCGAAGTAACGCGGCTTGCGACACAGGATGTTGGTCAAAAACTGCGAGGCGCCGAGCGCCATCAGTAACCGTTGGCGGATGATATCACTGGCCAAAGATTGAATCAGATAATCCGGATTCCGCGTTGTCGTCAGGCGCTCCAGACCGTTCAGCGCACAATCGGGGTCAGCCGCCTGACCGGCATCAAGGACGACTTTTGCCAGCAGCTCAGCGGGAAAGTGACCCCGCAGCTCCTCAATGTTGGCCGCAGTCTTGCCAATTTCGGTGAAGCCGAGCTCCGTCGCCAGTGCGGCCAGGAGAGTGCGGTCGCCGGTGGTAATCCGCGTGGCGAGTTCAACGGGATGCAAATCAGGCTCCGGCCTTGATACGCCGCAGGTCTTCGCTGTAATTGCCCAGCAACGCGCCGCGCTCGGTGATAATCGCCGTGACCAGTCGGGCCGGGGTCACATCGAAGGCCGGATTGCGCACACGGATATTGTCCGGTGCCAACGGCTTGTCACCAATATGCGTGACCTCGCGGGCATCACGTTCCTCAATCGGAATCAGCGAACCGTCACTCAGCTCCAGATCGATCGTTGAGAGGGGCGCGGCGACGTAGAACGGAATGTTGTGTTCTTTGGCCAGAATCGCCACCGTGTAGGTGCCGATCTTGTTGGCAACATCGCCATTGGCGGCAATGCGGTCGGCCCCGACGATGACGCAGTCGATCTCCCCCTTGCTCATCAGATAACCGGCCATGTTGTCGCAAATCAGGGTGGTGTCGATGCCGTCACGGGAGAGTTCCCAGGCGGTGAGGCGCGCGCCTTGCAGAAACGGACGGGTTTCATCCGCCACTACCGAGACCTTTTTTCCCGCCGCGACGGCGGCCCGAATCACCCCGAGGGCGGTTCCGAAACCGGCAGTGGCCAGCGCCCCGGCGTTACAGTGGGTCAGCACCCGCGCCCCGTCGGGGATCAGCGGCGCGCCGTGACGTCCCATCGCCAGATTGATGCGGATATCTTCGTCATTAATCGCCAACGCCTCATATTCGAGGCCGATCTTGAGATTTTCCACCGGTTGCCCGGCGCTGGCATTGGCGGCGGCGAACGACTTCATCCGCTTCAGCGCCCAAAAGAGATTAACCGCAGTCGGGCGGGTTGCGGCGAGATGCGCACAGACCGCTTCGAACTGGCGCATGAAATCGGCACCGTCAGTCGCCTGAATATCGCGCGCCCCGAACGCCGCACCGTAGGCGGCGGCCACCCCGATCGCCGGAGCGCCACGCACCACCATCGTCACAATCGCCTCGGCAACGGCCCGATAGTCGGTATATTCGAGCCACACTTCCTCGGTCGGCAGCAGGCGCTGGTCGATCATCTTGAGGACGCCATCGGCATAAAGGATCGGTTTGATCGTCACCCCGGTCGGGGCGAAAACACAACTGTGCGACATAGCTTTTATCCTATTCCTGAAGTTTCTTTTTGAGCATATCGTTGACGGCAGCGGGGTTGGCTTTCCCTTTACTGGCCTTCATGACCTGACCAACAAAAAAGCCCAACAACTGCTCCTTGCCCGCACGATAATCGGCCACCTGGGGGGCATTATTTGCGATGACGTCGTTGATGATCGCTTCAATGGCACCGCTGTCCGTGACCTGTTTAAGCCCCTTTGCTTCAATAATCGTATCGGCGTCCGTGCCGCTCTTCCACATTTCGTCGAAGACCGTCTTGGCGATCTTGCCGGAGATGGTCTTGTCGGCAATGCGCTTGAGCATTCCGGCGAGCATGGCGGGGTCGACCGGTGCGGCACTGATTTCGCTCCCCGCGTCGTTGAGGCGACGCTGGACTTCACCCATGATCCAGTTCGAAGCTTGCTTCGGATCGGCACCGGCCGCGACGGTGGTATCGAAGTAGCTGGAGACTTCGTGGTTTTGCGTCAGGACTCCGGCGTCGTAGGCCGGGATTCCGTAGTCACGCACGAACCGTGCACGTTTCGCTTCCGGCAGCTCCGGCAACGCGTCGCGCACCCGTTCGATCCAGTCGGCGTCAATCACCAGTGGCACCAGATCGGGATCAGGGAAGTAGCGGTAGTCGTGCGCCTCTTCCTTGCCGCGCATCGAGCGGGTCGTCCCGCTGGTGCTGTCGAAGAGGCGCGTTTCCTGAATCACCTTGCCGCCTGACTCCAGGACATCGGCCTGGCGTTCAACTTCATACTCAATCGCCTGCTTGATAAAACGGAAGGAGTTGATGTTCTTGAGTTCGGCGCGGGTGCCGAGTTCGGCCTGTCCCCAGGGGCGGATCGAGACGTTGGCGTCGCAGCGGAAGGAACCCTGCTCCATGTTGCCATCGCAGACTTGCAACGCCTTGACCATCTGATGCAGTTTTTTCAGATAGGTGATCGCCTCGTCGGCGGAGCGCATGTCCGGTTCGGAGACGATCTCCAGCAGCGGGGTGCAGGCGCGATTGAGATCGACGAACGAACTGTCGGCGGTCGCCGGCGTTTCACCGTGCTGCAACTTGCCCGCATCCTCTTCCATGTGGATGCGGGTGATGCCGATGCGCTTGCTGGTGCCGTCATCCAACGGGATGTCGAGATGGCCGTGCTCGCAGATCGGCAGTTCAAACTGGGAGATCTGGTAGCCCTTGGGCAGGTCGGGATAAAAATAGTTCTTGCGCGCAAAGATCGAGCGCGGCGCAATCCGGCAATCGGTCGCCAGCCCGGTACGGATGGCATTCTCGACCACCTGCCGGTTCAGCACCGGCAGCGCGCCGGGCAGTCCGAGGCAGACCGGGCAGGTCTGCGCATTGGGCGCATTGCCGAACGCGGTGGAACAGCCGCAGAAAATCTTGGTGGCAGTGGTCAGTTGAACGTGAACTTCCAGCCCGATAACAACTTCGTATTCTGAATTCATCGTTTGAATCCTCTTTATCGTTTATGCACCACGAAGAGCACGAAGAACACGGAGAAAAGACTCAAGCATAGGACTTCTTCGTGCACTTCGTGATCTCTGTGGTGAGAATCAAAGCTCTGCCTGTTGTTTATGCCAGTCCGTCGCCTGTTGGTAGGCATGGCCGACGCCGAGCAACGCATCTTCCCCGAACGGCTTGCCGATCAGTTGCAGGCCGATCGGCAACTTGCCCGCCGCGAACCCGCACGGCAGACTCAGCCCGCACGTTCCGGCCAGATTGACCGGGATGGTGAAGATGTCGGAGAGGTACATCTGCAGTGGGTCGGCACCTTTCTCGCCGAGGCGAAACGCCGGGGTCGGTGCCACCGGCGTGGCAAGCACGTCGACCTGCGCGAAGACGTCGAGAAAATCCTGGCGGATCAGCGTCCGGACCTTCTGCGCCTTGAGGTAATAGGCATCGTAGTAGCCGGAAGAGAGGGCGTAGGTGCCAAGCATGATGCGGCGCTTGACCTCATCACCAAACCCCGCACCACGGGTGCGGTTGTACATCTCGATCAACCCGCCCTCCCCGGTGACGCGACGACCGTAACGCACGCCGTCGTAGCGGGCCAGATTGCTGGAAGCCTCGGCGGTGGCGATCAGGTAGTAGCAGGCGACCGCGTAGTCGGTGTGGGGGAGACTGACGTGGACAATTTCGGCACCAAGATCACGCAGGACGTCGATGGCGCTAGCAACGGTGCGCTGCACTTCCGGGTCAAGACCGTCGATAAAATATTCTTTGGGCAGGCCGACCCGCACCCCCTTGAGGTCGTTGCGTAGCGCGGCGCGATAGTCCGGCACCGGACAGTCGATCGAGGTCGAATCCGCCCGATCATAACCGGCGATCGTCTGCAACAACAGCGCGCTGTCTTCAACCGTACGCGTCACCGGCCCAACCTGATCGAGGGAGGAGGCGTAGGCGACCACCCCGTAACGCGACACCCGCCCGTAGGTCGGCTTGAGCCCCACCGCCCCGCAGTGCGACGCGGGCTGGCGGATCGAACCACCGGTATCGGTGCCGAGGCTGGCCGCCGCCAATCGGGCCGCAATACAGGCGGCGCTGCCCCCCGATGACCCCCCCGCGACCCGCTCGCGATCCCAAGGGTTGCGACAGGGGCCAAAGGCGGAATTTTCATTCGAGCTACCCATGCCGAACTCGTCCATATTCAGCTTGCCAAGGAGCACCGCGCTACTGTCGCGCAGCTTGTGCACGGCGGTGCCATTGTACGGCGGAATGAAGTTTTCCAGAAGTTTAGAACCGCAGGTGGTTCGAATCCCCTCGGTCACCAGCAGATCCTTGAGCGCCAGCGGAATTCCGGTCAGCGGCGCGGCCTCACCGGCGGCGATACGCCGGTCAGCGGCTTCCGCATCGCGCAGCGCCTCGACAGGACGCTCGGTCAGATAGATATTGAGGGCGGCGTTGTGCGCGGCGATTCGCTCAAGATAGGCGCGGGTCACCTCAACCGAGGAAAGCTCTTTGGTGCGTAACTTGTCGTGCAGTTCGCTAAGGGTCAGATCAGTCAGACTCATAAATTACTCCAGAACAGTCATAACGGGAAACCGTGGGATAGTTGATTATTCGATGACTTTCGGCACCTTGAAACAGCCGTCAGCTGCCGCAGGCGCATTGCTCAAGGCTTTTTCCGTCCCCAGCGACGGAACCGGCGCATCGGGGCGGAAGGCATTCTCCACCGGAACCGCATGGGACGTCGGAATAATCCCGTCGGTATCGAGTTCATTGAGTTTATCCACATAGGCAAGAATCGCATCCATCTGACCGGTCAGCGCATCAAGTTCATCGTTGTCCAACTCCAGCCGCGCCAGCTTCGCCACCTGCACCACTTGTTCACGCGATATTTTCATTGGTCATACTCCCTGAAACAGAATGTTTTGCCCGCGAAAACTACCACGGGGCGGGACTTTTTTTCAAGTACTAAGCGGTGATATTGATATCTGTTGATCGTTCCTGGGGCGTGTGGTAGTTTGACGGGCATTGAGACTCTTGGTCGGGAGTGGTCAGAGGTGTTGAAGAGTAAATTCAAAAAGTTGAAAAAGGCGTTTTCGGTTAATGGATCGGGGCGCCTTTTCTGTTGATGTTGAATATTCGGAGTAATGATAATGCCATTTGATCCCGACAAACCATTCAACGATCTGCCGCTGTTGCCGCCGCCGATGGAATTGGAGAGCAGGGCTGTCTTGAAAAAGGCTATTGCCGCCAACAAGGCGCTGGCTGAGCTGAAAGGGGCCGGAGAGCTGATACCCAATCAGTTAGTGCTTATTCAGGCGATCGGTCTGCAAGAGGCGAAACTTTCTTCAGAGATCGAGAATATCGTCACCACCAATGACGAGCTTTATCGTGCCTTTGCCGATGATGGACAACGAACCAATCCTCATACCAAAGAAGTCTTGCGCTATAAAGACGCCCTCTGGCATGGTTTCAACGCAATCCGTCAAAAAAACCATCCGCTCACCACCCGGCTGTTTGAGGAGATTTTCCAGATCATCAAAGAGACCAACGCCGGTGTTCGTTGCACACCGGGGACAAAACTGGCCAATCCCCAGCGGGAAACCATCTACACTCCGCCGGAAGGTGAAGCTGTTATCCGCGATAAATTGGCGAACCTTGAAAAGTTTCTTCTGGCATCATGATATTAGGTACGCTATGGACATATTTAGGTGAATATGGGCAAAAAATAACAAAATTTACCCATATTTTCCTGGTACGGGTACGCCATGGACATATTCAAGTCGTAACTATTCAGCGCACCGTGAAAAAACTTCTTGGAAGTCAGAATAATCCCGTCGGCATCTGGTAGTTTGACAGGTATTGAGACTCTTGGTCGGGAGTGGTCAGAGGTGTTGAAGAGTAAATTCAATAAGTTGAAAAAGGCGTTTTCGGTTGTTGGATCGGGGCACCTTTTCTGTTGATGTTGCACTTACAACTTGAATCCGGGGATTTATGACCCATCTCTACCAAATACTCACCGAAAAAGTTCGTCACTGGCGTGATAATGGGTACACCTGCGAGCAGTTTCCAGCGATTAACGAGATACTACAATTCCAAACGATCGATGAATCAGGCAACAACCTGCGCTTTCTCCGACCGCCCCAATTTCGGGCGCTGGAGGTCTACTGGTATCTGCGCCTCATCGAAAAAACACCACATATCTACAGCCTTTACAAAGCCAACTACCAAAAGAAGGCCGATATCATCAAGGCCTTGGGTATCCCGCAAAAAGCCTTTGAAGAGGCGGATTACGAAGTTGATCCGCTTTTGGAGCGCATCAAGACCGACGATCAGTTCGTCAAGGATTTTAAACTCGAAGCCTTGCGCGAAACCCTGACCCTCGAATATCCGAGTTACATTCTCGCGTTGGCCATGGGCGCGGGGAAGACGATTCTGGTGGGGGCGATCATCGCCAGCGAATTTGCCATGGCGCTGGAATATCCGACCACCAGCGACGCCCTTCAGGACGCCTTCGTCGAAAACGCCCTGGTCTTCGCGCCGGGTAAAACCATCATCGAGTCATTGCGCGAGCTGGCGGAAATCCCCTACGACAAGGTTCTGCCGCCGCGTTTTTTTAAGGGTTTTGCCGCCTCGGTCAAGCTGACCTTTACCCCGGACGGTGCGAAAGATATCCCGGTCATCCGGAACTCAAATTTCAACATCATTGTCACCAATACCGAGAAGATTCGGATTCAGAAGCCGACCGTGCGCGCCAGCAAAGGCTGGACACAGTTGCAACTTTTGGAGAAAGAGAAGCAGCTCTCCGAAGATGCCAACCTGCGCTTGCAGACCATCGCCAGCCTGCCGCACCTGGCGGTCTTTTCCGATGAGGCCCACCACACCTATGGCCAGGCCATGGGCGAAGATCTGAAGAAGGTCCGCAAGACCGTCGATTACCTGCACCACAACAGCCCCAACCTGATCTGTGTCGTCAACACCACCGGCACCCCATATTATCAGAAGCAACCACTGAAGGACGTTGTCACCTGGTACGGGCTCTCCGAGGGGATCAAGGATCGCATCCTCAAGGATGTCTCGGGCAATATTCTCGCCTACAGCTTTGACGCCGGGAACGCCGACAAATTTATTGGCGAGGTGGTCAGGGATTTCTTCGCCGAATACGCTGATGTCGCCCTGCCCAACGGCGCACCGGCCAAGCTTGCGATTTACTTTCCCCAAACCGACGACCTCGAAGAGTTACGGCCCGCCATCGAAGCGGCCCTGATTCTGGCCGGTCAGTCGCCGACCCTGGTGCTGAAAAACGACTCCACATCGAGCAAACAGGAGGTCGAAGCCTTCAACCGCTTGAACGATCCGCTCAGTCCGCATCGCGTCATCCTGCTGGTGAACAAGGGGACCGAAGGCTGGAACTGTCCCAGCCTCTTTGCCTGCGCCCTGGCGCGCAAGCTGAAAAATTCCAACAATTTCGTGTTGCAGGCGGCCACCCGCTGTCTGCGTGAGATTCCCGGCAACAACACCAAGGCGCGGATTTATCTCTCCATGGACAACCGGGCGGTGCTCGACAAACAGTTGCAGGAAACCTACGGCGAGACGTTGGATGACCTCGGCCATGCCGGTGGCGAAACGTTGACCTTCACCCTGCGAGTCCGCAAGGTCAATCCGCCGCCGCTTGTAATCGAGCAAATCCTGCGCACCGTCACCCGCGTAGGGGCGATTCACGAATCGCCCTTGTCCCTGAATATGCCGACCGCGACCAAAGGCCAGAGCATGATTCTGGAGCGCTTTGCCATCACCAAGCAGCAGGCCACGGCGGCGGTGTTGCAGCAGATCGGCGCCAGCGTGACGCTTGAGACCGAGCCGGACTGCGAGGACATCTACACCCTCGCCGCCAAGCTCTCCGAATGGTACCGAATCGAATTGTGGCCGCTGTTTGCCGAGCTGCAGCGACTCTATGGTGAAGCGGGCGATGTGCCGCTGGCGCATATTGCCGAGCTTGCCAGGCAGATCGAGCAGCAGGTCTGTGCTTATGAGGTTAAAGAGACCAAAGTCGAAAAGGCGCTGGCGCTGATCAAGCCGGAAGGCTTTACCAAAGAAGAGACTGTTGACGGCGAGGTGATCTATACCGCCGAAATCCGTGTGCCCAAGTCCAACAATCATCTGATCCTCGACCGGCAAAACTCAGCCTTTGGCCATCACTACACCCCGTACAATTTTGATTCCAACGCCGAAAAGAGCTTCTTCGCCGATCAACTGCTGCCGCATATCGAGGTTCATCCCGACCAAATCGAAGACATCTATTTCACCGGCGGACTCACCGATACCGGCAAGACCGATTTTTTTGTCGAGTACAAGGACGACAAAGGCCACTGGCGCAACTACTTCCCCGACTTCATCATCCGCCTCAAGGGAAAAGGGAAGAAGCCTGGCAAGTGTCTGATCGTAGAGATCAAGAACGCCCAGTGGGAAGCGACCATCAACGACGAACTGAAGAACGGCAAGGCGGTGAGCAAGGAAGGGCGCAAGGCGATGGCGATGACCCGCTGGATTGATCTGAATCCCGAGCGGTTGAAGTACCAGATCATCTTTGCCGATGACGCGCTGCCGAACGATGAAATAGCCAAAGCTAAAGCTTTTGTGACTGAGGGGCACCAATGAGCGAGAAAAAAGAGATCAAAATTACTGCTGCCAAGGGGCGGCCGATGCTGACCTGGGTGGGCAAGCGCCCACTGCGTAGTGTCACAGCCTTTCCGGCTCAGCACGTAGAGACGTTCGCCGCAACAGACGTTGGGGCGATTCATGAATCGCCCGCCTCTAAAGATTGGCCCGCCGCCTATCCCCAGGGCGGGCTGCTCTTCCATGGCGACAACAAAGAGGTGCTGGGGCATCTGCTGGCCAACGGTTTTCGCGGCAAGGTCAAACTGATCTATATCGACCCGCCCTTCGATTCCGGCGCGGATTATGTGCGCAAGGTGCAACTGCGGGGCGGGGCGGCCACGGCCAAGATCGGCGGGGAGAGCTACGCCCTCGGCGAGCAGATTCAGTACACCGACATCTGGGCCAACGATAACTATCTGCAGTTCATGTATGAGCGGCTGATGTTGTTGAAGGAGTTGTTGGCCAGAGATGGTGCCCTTTATCTTCACTGTGATTGGCACAAAAATCACTTGTTGAGAATGTTGGTTGAGGAAGTTTTTGGACCAGAGAATTTTCGAAATGAAATTGTATGGACTTACCCCGGTCGAGAAATGCACATTGAAAATAAATTCAATTCCAAACATGATTGTCTGCTTTTCGTCGCAAAATCCGATGAAACCAAGATAAACATGAAGGATATTGCGATTGTTTATGACAAGGGTGAACGGTTAAAAGGCCTCAGAAGAAAAGTTGAAATAGACGAAGACGGTCGTGAATGGGTATGGGAAACACGTGGTCAATCAGCGGGTCAAGAACCATACAAGAGGTACGTTGAGGACATTATTAAAGATGGGAGAGCACTTAATGATGTCTGGGATGACGTCCAGTTTCTTCGTGGAAATGATCCAGAGCGGGCAGGTTATCCCACTCAGAAACCGGTGTCTCTTATAGAGCGCATTATTCTTGCTTCCTCCAACCCCAACGACCTCGTCCTCGATTGCTTCATCGGCTCCGGCACCACCGCTGCCGTCGCCCAGAAACTCGGGCGTCGCTGGATCGGTTGCGACATCAACAAGGGCGCGATTCAGACCACGGCGAAGCGCCTGCAAGGGATTATGACCGAACAGGCTGGGGCGATTCATGAATCGCCCCTACAATTGCCGGGGATGGAGACTGACGAAACGGCGGCACCCACACCGGCCCAGCTCTCCTTCGGCGTTTGGCGGGTCAACGACTACGATCTGAAAATCCAGCGCAACGAGGCGATCAAGCTGGCCTGCGAATATGTCGGTATCGAACGGCTGGCGTCCGACAGCTTCTTTGACGGCAAGCTCGGCAAAAAGCTGGTCAAGATCGTCCCCTTTGAACATCCCCTTTCCCCCCTCGATCTCGAAGAATTGAAGCGCGAACTCGAAGCGCGGCCCGAACTGGAGAACTGTATCGTTTTCGTTTGTCTCGGCATTGAGCTGGCCGCGCGCACCTGGATTGAAGACTGGAACCGCCTGCGCAAAGGGGCGGAGACGGTCAACAAGATCGAGGTCATTGAACTGCGCACCGACGCCAAATACGGCAACTTCATCAAGCACGATCCGGCCGCAGGCAAAGTTACCATCGCCCGCAGCGCTGACAAGATCATTATCCAGATCGAAGACTTCATCAGCCCGACCATCCTCAAACGTCTCGACATGGACATGCCGCTCTTCAAGGCCAAGATCAGCGACTGGCGCAGCCAGATCGATTGCGTGATGATCGATACCGCTTATGATGGTGAGGTGTTCAACGTGGTTCTCTCCGACGTGCCGGAAAAGAAGAAGGATCTGATCGAGGGTAGTTACACCCTCGCTGCGCCGGACGGCAAGACGACGGTGGCGGTCAAGATCATCGACATGCTCGGTGAAGAAGTGCTGATTTCAAAAGAGGTGTAACGTAGAGGTCACCGATGATTGATGATAATCTCGAAAAGCTAACCCCCCCTAGCCCCCCCTTGACAGGGGGGGAATCAAAAGCTCCCCTCCAGGAGGTTGGCCTGTCTCCCTCCCCTGTCAAGGGGAGGGTCGGGGAGGGGTTAGCCTTCCTCCCCTACAACAAAAACCTCACCGCCCTGGCCCGTGAAAACCGTAAAAACCCGACTCCGGCCGAAACAAAAATCTGGAACGAAGTCCTGCGTATGCGCCAGTTCGCCGATTACAAATTCCTCCGGCAAAAACCTTTAGCGGGCTACATTGTCGACTTCTACTGTTCCGAACTCCGCTTGGTCATCGAAATCGACGGCGACAGCCACGCCGAAAGCGTTGAATACGACGCGGAGAGAACAAGGGTTTTGCAGTCTCTGGGGTTGACTGTGATCAGATACACCAATGGCGAAGTCATCTCAAACATCGCTGGCATGTTTGATGATTTGTGTGAAAAGACCGAGAAGCTAACCAACCCCTCCCCGGCCCTCCCCTTGACAGGGGAGGGAGTTATTAGTCCCCCCCTGTCAAGGGGGGCTAGGGGGGCTAGGGGGGTTAGCTTGGAGGTGGACACCGATGATTGATCTCACCCCCGAACAAGCCGCCCCGCGCATCGCGCAACTCCTCGCCGCCCATGAAAGCCACACCCTCGAATTCAAGCGTATGGGCGACAACAAGATCGTCCGCAAACTGCTGGAAGCGATCTGCGCCTTTGCCAACACCGGAGGCGGCGTGCTGGCGCTGGGAGTAGCGGACGAAAAGCAGGGGAAGGGCGCGGCCCGGCTCTTTGGCATCCAGGAAAACCCCGAAGCCCTCGACGAGCTGACCCGCAAGGTACGCACCCAATATCATCCCCCCATCGAGACCATCCGTTTTCTGCGCCTCCCCTGCACTCTGCGCGACGGCAGCGCCGGAGCGGTAGTGCTGGTGCAGATCCCGCAGAGCGACAAGGTCCATTCCATCGTCGACGACGGCACCTGGACCCGTCTCAGCGCCGGCAACCGCGAGATGACGGCAACGGAGATTGCCGAACTCTCCTACCGGCGCGGCGTGCGTAGCGCCGAAAGCGAGCCGGTTCCAATCGATTGGACACTGCTGGAGACGCCGGTCTGGGCCGAGTTTGCTGCTAACCGTGGCTTCAGTCGAACGCGCCCCTTGCCCGAACAGATGGCACAGATGGGGCTGGCCGAGAAGGTCGCCGGGGAATGGGTGCCATGCCGCGCGGCGGTCCTCCTCTTTGCCGAAGAACCGGGCGGGCTGCTGGCCGCCCAAGGAACGCGGGCCGAGATCCGACTGATCGTCTATCAGGGCAAGGCCGCCGAAGCCGAGGCCAAACCGAACATGAAGAAACCGCCGCGCACCCTGCGCGGTCCGCTCATTCGCCTCATCGACGATACTGTGCGCGTGGTTCTCGATGAACTCGCCTCCGGGGTCGAACTGGCCGCCAGCGGCTTCAAGGCCCAGCATCGCTACCCCGAGCGGGTGGTGAAAGAAGCGATTGTCAACGCCGTTATCCACCGCGACTACCGGCTCAACCGCGACATCCTCATCCGCATCTTCGACGACCGCCTGGAAGTCGACAGCCCCGGAGTCTTCCCCGGCAACATCACCCCGGCCAACATCGTCAAAGCCGGTTCCAAGGCGCGCAACCCGCTCATCGCCAAGACCCTGCGCGACTCTCCCGTGCCGCCCAACTTCGATCTCAACGAAGGGGTGCCGATGATGTTCGCCGAAATGGCAATCGCCCACCTCTACCCGCCGCAGTACCGGCAATCCACAGAAGCCGCAAACGAAGGGGTCACGGTGACACTTCTGAATATGGAGCGCCCGACGATCTGGGATGAGGTCAGTGATTGGATCGATCGCAACGGGGAACTGGCCAATGCTGACCTGTGTCGTATTGCAAATGTCGACACCCTGAAGGCGTCAAAAATGCTCAAAGCCTGGGTAGCGCAAGGGCTGCTGGATACCGTGGCAGACCGAGGCAAACGCAATCGGGCCTACATCAAGCCGATTCGTCCTGTCGAGCAAATGAGTTTATTATCCGAGACTCTGGATAATAAACTTTGAAATCGCTAAAAAGCTAAGCAAATCAAAGACATGAGAAAAGCGTTATTATCTTTTTGGTCACTGGATGGAGGAGAACAGGGTCTCGGTAACGCCTTCCTGCTCGATCAACCCCTGACCGCCTTTTTCGCCTCCCGGCAATGCCCCGGCACGACAATTCGCGCGGCAATGGACTGGGCCATTGAGCACGCCCGTACCAAAAATCCCGTGATCGGCGGTTTTCATTCTTCGCTGGAACAGTCGGTGCTCAAAGTCTTGCTTACTGCCAAGGCACCGTGCGTGATCGTCTTGGCCCGCAAGTTTGACCAACAGCGCCTCTCTTCTGATTGGTTGTCTGGCATTCACAATGGAACCGTTGCAGTTGTCAGTATGGAGGACACCAAAAGACGTTTAACAGCCGAACTTGCAGCCAGACGCAATGACTGGATCGCCCGGCGTGCCGGACAGATCATTATCGCACCGAGTGAAGGCGGGCTATTGCAGCAACAGAGTGAGCAATGGGTCACTTCAGGGCTTGATGTGCACTTATTGTAATCGACATCTTTTCTCCTCATTAGCCCCCCCCCGCAGGTCTGCTTCTAATCACTCCACCCGAAACTGTTCAAGCGCTTCGATCCATGCTATACAGGGGCAACAGGAGCCGACACCCGGTTGGTTCCGCTCAACGAACGGTTGCACTCATGAAAAATCTCGCCAATTTTCTCTTTGAAGTCGGGATGCTCAAACGCACCCCGCGCAGTGGTTTTCAGTTTCTCGGCTCGGGGGATGAATCGGTGGCGGAGCATTCGTTTCGCACCGCGATGACCGGCTACTGTCTGGCCTCGCAGGTTCCGGGGGTCAATCAGGACCGGGTGTTGAAACTCTGTCTTTTTCACGATCTGCCCGAGGCGCGCACCGGCGATCTGAACTATGTGAACAAAAAATATGTCAGCGTCGATGAAGCGCGGGCGGTTGATGACCTGGCTAAAACCGTGCCGTTCGGGGACGAATACCGACTGCTGCTGGCTGAGTTTGTGGCGAATGAGACGCTCGAAGCGCAGGTGGCGCACGATGCTGATCAACTCGAAATGATTCTGGCACTCAAGGAATATTACGATCTCGGCAACCGCAATGCGGCGGAGTGGTATCCTTTTTCGGTCAAACGGCTGCAAACCGAGGCCGCCAAGGAGCTGGCGGAACGGATCTGGTCGACCGATTCGAGCCGCTGGTGGTTCGAAAACGAGCCCGCCGAGTGGTGGGTCAACGGGCGGGTTGACGGCGCGGACAAGAAGTGATAGAACTACGCGTTCTTAAGACGTTTTTAGCGAGGAAACTGCATGCTTGACGGCAAATATCTACGTGACAATCTGGAGACAGTGAGCCAGTCGCTGGCGACCCGCGGCGCTACTCCCGATCTGACAGCTTTTAACGGCTTGGACCAGCGCCGCCGCGACCTGCTCAACGAGGCCGAAACGCTCAAGGCTGAACGCAATACGGTCTCGGCGCTGATCGGCAAGACCAAGGACAAGAGTCAGGTGCAGGGCGAGATCGTGCGCATGAAAGAGGTCTCGAATCGCATCAAGGAACTTGACGAGGAGCTGCGGAGTGTCGAGGGCGACTTGCGTGATTTTTTGCTGACCCTGCCAAATCTGCCCCACGCCGCATGTCCGCTCGGAACCTCCGAAGAGGATAACGTTGAAGTCTCCACCTGGGGGGCACCGACGACATTCGAGTTCAAACCACTCAACCATTGGGATCTCGGTGAGCGGCTCGACATTCTCGATTTCGAGCGCGGCGTCAAGATCGCCGGTGCCCGCTTCACCCTCTACAAGGGGCTCGGGGCGCGGCTCGAACGCGCACTGATCAACTTCATGCTCGATCTGCACACTGACCACCACGGCTACCTCGAAACGCTCCCCCCCTTTCTGGTCAATCGCGAGTCGATGACCGGGACCGGGCAATTGCCGAAGTTTGAGGACGACCTGTTTCACACCGACGACGTCGATTTCTTCCTCATCCCGACCGCCGAGGTGCCGGTGACCAACATTCACCGCGATGAAATCCTGACCGAGAGCGAATTGCCGCTCTATTACACCGCCTACACCCCCTGTTTTCGCAAGGAAGCCGGTTCCCACGGTCGTGACACCCGTGGCCTGATTCGCCAGCACCAGTTCAACAAGGTCGAGCTGGTCAAATTTGTCCGCCCCGAAGAATCGGACGCCGAGCTACAAAAGCTGCTGAAAAATGCCGAAACCGTTCTGCAACTGCTCAACCTGCCGTACCGGGTGGTTGATCTGTGCAGCGGCGATATCGGCTTCTCGGCTGCCCGCACCTTCGATATCGAGGTCTGGCTGCCGGGGCAGCAGGTTTACCGCGAAATCTCCTCCTGTTCCACCTTCGGGGATTTTCAGGCCCGCCGCGCCAACATCCGCTTCCGCCGTGAAGCGGGTGGCAAGCCGGAGTTTGTCCACACCCTCAACGGCTCGGGGCTGGCGGTGGGACGGACACTGGTGGCGATTCTGGAAAACTGTCAGCAGGCCGACGGCTCGGTGCTGATCCCCGAGGTGTTGCGCCCCTATCTGGGCGGAGTGGAAAAAATTGGCTAGGGCGGGACGAGAAAGCAGTTGAGTTTGTCGCTGAAATCGAGTATCTTCACGCCTCAATCGAGGGGAATGGCAGCATAATAAATCACCGGAGGAGTGGCCGAGTGGCTTAAGGCGGCGGTCTTGAAAACCGTTGAACGAAAGTTCCGTGGGTTCGAATCCTACCTCCTCCGCCAGTTTAAAACTTGTCTGTCAGCAGCGATTATGTTATATCAAAAATCCGTTGTTGCAGAGCAGGAATGTATTACGGAGAGGTGGCCGAGCGGCTGAAGGCAACGGTTTGCTAAACCGTCGTACGGGTATACACCCGTACCGGGGGTTCGAATCCCCCCCTCTCCGTTTTCTATGTCATCCGGTGACATAGGAGCT
>JARGFI010000032.1 GCA_029210745.1 Desulfuromonadales bacterium | reverse complement strand
CGGGTATCCGGGATTTTGACCGGACTAATAGGGACTAATAGGGGGACGCAGTTAAGCTGGTTAACTTGAGTGCTCTGGCTTGAAAATCTGAAAGCAACTTCGCAAGTCGCGCCCCTTCTTTTGAACAATTTTACCTCTCACGCCGATCGATCGGTCCGCTCCCGGCGCACAAAATCAGCCAGCGCGATCAGGCTTCCCAGCACCTGGCGACTCGACTCCTGGGCTTCGATGCGCGCGCCGTAACGTTTTTGTACCGCGACCACGATTTCTACCGCATCGAGGGAGTCCAGATAGAAAGGAGAATCGGGGCCGATCAACGGGACGTCGAGGGGGACGTCTTCGGGGACAACGTCCTCCACGTTACAAAATTCGATGATTAACGCCGCCAGTTCGCGTTCCAGATTATCACTCATACCACCTGCTCCAGACTTCAATCAATTCAGTTCACACCAACTATGCGCCACGCCGCCAGCGTCGAAAGACGAGCGAGGCAAAAACGATACAGACGAGAAAAAACCCGACCAGTGCCGCAACCTGTGGCAACACACTGACCAGATTACCGCCGCGCACAAATATTTCCAGAAAAGCATCAAGCCCCCAGCCAAGGGGAGAAATGACACTCAACTCCTGCATCACCCGGGGCATTACGTACACCGGCACCATCACCCCGCCCAGCGCCGCCGCGATCACCACCGACACCGCGCCGAAGGTTGACGCCTGATCGTAACTGCGGGCCAGCACTCCGACCAGGATGCCGTAGCCACATGCCGCCAGCGCCGCGCTGATCGCCACCGCCAGCAGCGCCAGGGGCGCGGAGCCGATTTCGAGCACCGGCGTGCCGAGCAGCGGTAGCACAAACTTGCCGACCGCCAACATCAGACCAAATTGCACCAGACAGATCAGCAGATAAGCGAACACCTTGCCGAGCAGCAGGCTGGCATTCCCCACCGGCATCGTCATCAGGCGGGTCAAGGTCCCCTCCTGACGTTCACGGATCAAGGTTCCGGCCAGCGGAATAACGATAAAGAACATGCCGAACAGGGTCCAGGCCGGGACATTCTGCTGCACCGAAGTCGGCAGGGTGGCGTATTTTTCCGGGTAGGCCGATTCCTCGTGCAGCTCGATCAGTGCCTGGCCGGTCCAGTCTGCGGAAAGCTGGGGCAGCTTCGGTTGCATCCCGCCGGACCAGAACGGCCCCATCTGCTCATTCATGCTGCGTTGCAACTCCTCCGGCAACAGCCGCCCGAACGCCTCACTCTTGCGAGCAATATCGAGCCCGAGGACACCGCGCTGCAAGGCATTGACCACCGCCGTGCGATAAACTCCGCGCACGGTTGGGTCAAAAAAGACCGTTAACTGACTGGCCGTCAGAGGACTCTGCTCCTCACGGAACGCCCCCCGCGCCGTCGTTTCGGCGGCGGCATTGATGTTCGCCGAAAATGTCGGGGGAATCACGATTGCAAACTGATAATCGCCGTTGAAAACCGTCTGCCGTGCCCGTTCGATGCTGATCTTCTGCCCGGCAAATTCCTCCACCAGCTCAAGTGCTCCGGTGGCTTCGAGTTTGACGCCCAGCTCGGCACCCAGCCCCCCCTCATCAAGATTGACAAAGAGCGCGCGGGTGGCGGTTTCGCCGGTCGCGCGAAAAAGGTTGTCCTGAATCAGCGCCAGCACCAGCACCAGCAGCATCGGCATCACAAACAACACCAGCAGTCCGGCGCGATCGCGGCTGAGGAGTAACAGTTCTTTTTTGATATTCGCCAGTAACAGCATCATGTTCACTCAGTCGCGCAGCTGTTTCCCGGTCAACACCAGGAACAGGTCCTCAAGGTTTTCGCAGCCGTCGGCGGCAGCCACCAGTTGCGCCGGGACGCCGCTGGCGATAATTCTCCCAGCGTCAATAATTGCGATTTCATCACACAACTGCTGGGCCTCTTCCATGTAGTGCGTCGTGTAGAGGAGTGTCATTCCGGCGCGATTCAGTTCGGCGAGGCGTTCCAGAATCAGGTTGCGCGACTGGGCATCGATGCCAACGGTCGGTTCATCCAGAAAGAGAACTTCCGGTTGATGGAGGATCCCCACCGCCAGATTGGCGCGGCGCTTCATCCCGCCGGAAAAGGTCGCAATCCGCCGATCGGCACAGTCGAGCAGCCCGACCAGTTCCAGACACTCGCTGACCCGCGCTTCAATCCGCCGCCCCGGAACCCGCACCATCCGGGCAAAGTAGCGCAGATTTTCGCGCGCCGTCAGACTCGGATAAAGCGCAATATCCTGCGGCACCAGACCGATCAACCGCCGCACCGCATCGGCCTCGCGCACCACATCGTGCCCCAGTACCGTCGCCGTCCCGGCGGTCGGCCGCAACAAGGTGCAGAGCGTCGAGATCGCCGTCGTCTTCCCCGCCCCGTTGGGGCCGAGCAGACCGAAAACCGTCCCGCGCGCGACCTGCAAAGTCAGGCCATTGAGTGCCGCCTGGTCGGCACCGGGATAGCGTTTCACCAGATCCTGGGTTGCAATGACATTGTCGCCGGCAGGTAAAATCATCAATTCTCGCGATTCAGATTAGCGGCCAAGCGCCGCCTGGAGATCGTTAAAAAGGAGTTCCTCCTGGCTGGCACACTGATGCAGCAATTTCGCCAGATCATCGAAGGAATCCTGCACCGCCGCCCGCCCCTTGCAGACGCGCGAGGCGATCAGGGCAAAATCGCGCCACAGATCACCAACCTCGGTGCAACGCTGCGACAATGTCACCAGTTTATCGTTCTCCAGCACCCCGGCGGCCTCCTGTAAAAACGCCGCATAGATAAAGCGAAAACCGCCGCCACCAGTGCCGATCTCTTCCTGCATGCGGATGATATGACCGAGCTGGAGGATGGTCTTTTTCTCGCCGAGTTTGGCGGGCCACTTGACCATCTGCCGCGCCAGCAGACGAATCCCGCGTACCCCCGCCAACGGCACCGGGGTCTTCAGCATCACCCGGCAGACCTCGCGAATTCCAGCCTCGACCGCATGCGGCAGATCAAACTGCTGCGGCATCTTTTCGATGTAGTAGATTTTCCCCTTGGGCGCCAACGCCCCCTTGGCGAAGCGCGCCTTGCGCAGATCGGCCGCCGGACAGCGCACCGGCTGTTCAAAGATCGGGTCGCTGATCAGATAGTCATCCCCTTCCTTGCCGAAGATGACCAGATTGTGTCCGTTAAAATGGAAGCGGTACGCGGGAGGAAAGTACGGTAGCCAGAAAACCCCGGTCTGAGCGCCGACCGGACAGCCTGCGGCCAGCAGACGATCCACTGCGTTTGCTGCGGCGAGCGGATTCCTGAACGTCTGTTTTCCCACCTCAATGCCAAGCCGCCTGGTCGCTTTTTTAAAAATACTCCCCGGCCCGGTGCGAAAGGTGGTCAGCGGCAGAAAGTTGAGCTTGATAAAGGGCACATAACCGAAGAACAGGCCCGCGCCAATGCCGAAAACCAGCGCTTCAGAACAGGGCAAACCATGAAAATTGAGCAGATTGGCGGTCACACCGCTTTCACAATGGGCAAACTGACGATGGGGAAAATCTATGTTCACAAATTTACATCCTCTGCGTGATCAAGTTCGGCCAACAGCAGATCCGGGGTCTCGGGGACCGTCCGCAACGTCGCGACACTGATGCCGAACAATTCGGCATAGGGAGTCAGCACCGCATCACTGAGCTTGGCGAACACAGATGGTTTCAGGTGGCGCTTCACCCGCCAGCGGGCGACACCGGAATATTGGGCGAGCAGCGCCGGGTCCATCTGATTTTTGGCCATATAGTAGGCCAGAGCGCTCTTCTTCCCGGCCTTGATCTCGGCAAGAGTTTCGCGCAGTTGCTCAACAATCGCCTCCCAGGCCTGGCGCAAGGCGATATTCTTCGCCTCCCAACCAACACTTGATTCGAGCGTATAGCGCCCGTCACCATCGACAGCGTAATTGACTTCGCGACATCCGGCGTTCAAACCGCCTTGTTGGGGAACATCTTCTTTTTTCATCGCTGGAACAGATATCCGATCATCAGCAACGCCGAATTGACGCCACGATTATCTTTGTAGGTATCACCGTTGGAAATATGATGCAGCCGCAACGCCATCGTCACCGCTCCTCCGCCCGCCAGGAGGTATTCAACCCCGGCACCAGCCTGGGGGTTGAAATTGATCCGCAGCCCCTGCCCCTTGACCTGGAAATCGGTATAGATCACCCCCACACCGGCTTCAATATAGGGGGTCCAGTGGCCAGCCTGTAAACCGTCGAGGTAACGCAGCGCCAGCATATTGACCGCCAGGAGTCCCCGGTCGCGGCCATCGGTGGTCAGTCCGGCATTGATTTCAAACTTGAGCCGCAGCGATTGCGGAGCGGCGTGCCAGGCGATGCGATCATAATCGAGCAGCAATTGCCCCTGCACCAGCGCCAGCCCGATGCGGTGCGGGTCGTAGGCGGAGCCGACCAGTAACGCCACCCCGTAACGCGTGGGTTCCAGAGTAGCGGCATCGTCCTGCGCAAAGAGTGGCCGGGCAAAAAGGAGCGGACCCAAAATCGCGAGGATAAGCAGAACACTGCGCATCACACCCTCAGCGTGACAACCGGATCAAACCGTAGTCGCCACCCGGCCCGAATTTCAGACAGACAATATTTGCTTTCCCCAACGGTCGCCGGGCCGCAACAACCTGTAGTGCCGAGTCCGAGGCACCCGCCGTCGCCGGACTGGCGTAGAGAATCCCGTCTTGCTGTGACAACGCCGCGACCGCCAGGTCAAACCCGGCAGCCGCCGGAAAGCTGCCATACAACGGTGCATACGCGGCCACCGCGCGGCCGGTCAGCGCCTGCGCGTACCAGCGGCCACACTTCGCATGGCCATCGGCACCGATAATCAACAGATCATCGTGGGGCAGGGTCAACGGAACAACGGCATGATTACCCAGGGTAACGGCATCAATCGCTCCGTAACGGGCATCTTCTTCCCCCCGGCTCAGGACAAAAAAAGCGGCCCCTTCGCCAACCACGGCACTCTGTTCAGTAAAGGTAAACGGTTGCAGCGGGCCCTGTTCACCTGTTGCAAAAAACTGCCTGCGACAATAGCGCAGCACTGCGCAGTATTCATCGATCGTTCCGAACAGCACCTGATCGACCCGCCCTTCGGCCAGCCACAACTGTGCCGTCAGCAACGCTGACGGAACCGACATTTCGAACTGGGTCACGGTCAGACTCGGCGCTGTCGCCTTGAACTGCATCGATACATGTGCCGCCGCGGCGTTATGCACCGAATTGGAAAAGTGGGTCGGAGAACTACAGGAATAGCCGAAGTCGAGATATGAATCGAGAAAATCGAAGGTTGTTTTCAACGCCCCGTAGCCGGTGGCAATGATGACCCCCATGCGGGAGAGATCGCCGCCAGACAACCTGGCATCCTGCAACGCCAGACAGGCACTATGCAGCGTCATTTTCGAAAAATGATCGATGCGGCGCAATGCCCGTTTGGGGATAAACTCGTCCAGCCCTTCAAGTGAGGTTCGATAGGCGGGAAAGGTGTCGATTGCGCCATTGCGCTCCACACTGCATTGCCGGGGTTCGACCACGCCACACTGCAATGCCTGCCGCAACGCCGCAACGCCGCAGCCAAACCCGCCGGAGATACCTATGCCGGAAATCGCCATGCGCATATCATGCAGCTCCTTTACCGAGAATCACCACGGCGTTGTTGCCGCCGAAGGCGAGTGACTCTGACAGCGCCACCGTTCCCTCAATCCGGGTGTTTTCGGTGACCGGGGTTCCCGGCAGCTCCGGATCGGCATCGGCAAAGCCGATATTGGCCGGGATTTCACCGCGCTGCAAACAGGCCACGGTAAAGACCGCTTCGATACCCCCGGCCGCGCCGAGGGTATGACCGGTATAACCTTTGGTCGATACAAACGGCGCCCCCGGCAGCACCTCGCTCAACACCCGGCTTTCGACCCGGTCGTTATCCGGGGTACCGGTGCCGTGGGCATTGACGAAGGCGATCTGGTCGGGAGTCACCCCGGCGGCGGTAAACGCCTCCTGCATCGCCTGTTTGAGACCCGCCCCGTCCGGTCGCGGCGCGGTCAGGTGATAGGCGTCGCAGGCCGAACCATAACCGAGCACATAACCACGGGGCGCCTTGGCGCCACATACCGATTCATTTTCAAGAATCAGAATACCGGCCCCTTCGCCAAGATTCAGTCCTTTACGTTTAACGTCAAACGGTTTGCACGGCTCGGTGTCGGTAATCATCAAAGAACTGAAGCCAGCGTAGGTCACCCGCGACAGTTCATCCGCGCCACCGGCGATAACGATATCGCACGCCCCGGCACGCAACCACGACGCCCCCAGACCGATGGCGTCGGTGCCGGAGGAGCAGGCGTTGACGACAGTCTGATTCGGTCCGTCCAGTTTCAGTTGCCGGGCAATGACTGCCGCCGGGTTGCTGCGCAGGTAACGCTCGATGGCCGCCATTTCGGGGTCATCACCATCCTTATAGGCCCGATAGAAATCGTCACAATTCAACGCGCAACCGACAGTGGTGCCGATGCACACCCCGACCCGCTTGCCACGCAGACTCGCGGCATCCCAGCCAGCATCGGTCAACGCTTCCAACGTCGCCGCCAGCGCCAGTTGACTGGTGCGAGCGTAGATCGTCTGCTGATCATCGAGCGGCAGTTTGAAATCCTCGCGCAACTCCAGCACCGGATAGCTGACCGGATGATCGGTCGAAAAACGCACCGGCGGATGCGGATTGCGTTCATTGCGGAACATGCTCTCCAGACATTCGGCGAGATTCATTCCCGCCCCACAGAGACAGCCGAGACCGGTTATGGCGATCGGCGCGGTTTTAATCATCCCGCCAACCGCTGCTCAATATATTTCGCCAGGGTGTTGATCGTCTGCAACGCTGGACGCCCTTCTTCCATGTCCTTGATTTCCACACCGAAATGCTTCTGCACGATCACCACCAGTTCCACCGCGTCGAGGGAATCCAGCCCCAGCCCCTCGCCGAAGAGCGCCATATCATCATCGATTTCGTCCGGTTCCACATCTTCCAGATTAAGATCTTCGATCAAAACTCGTTTGAGTTTTTCTTTCACACTCATGGTTAAAACTCCTTCTTGAATATTAGTCACGCCCGACGGCGGACGAAGCCACGCTATTCTGCCACATATCGAAAAAATTAAAAAACTGAAACGGATGTTCCGTACAAAATTCTTCCAACGTCTCGGCGAACTCACGCACATAGGGAACAAACACCGCGCTCCCCCGCCCCAGCCCACCCGGCACCCGGATCGTCCGGTAGAGCTTGAGCGCATAACTGTCCGCCCCGGTCTTGTACGAGAAGAGCGCGACAATCGGCGCCCCGGTGGCCGATGCCAGTTTATAGGCACTGAACGGCAACGTCACGGTCCCGCCCATAAATTCCACGTCCACGCCGTTACGATCATCGCCCAACATCCGGTCGCCCATCACCGACAGCACCTCGCCGCGCTTGAGCACGTCGATCATTTCCAGCGCCCCGCCAAGGTAGCCACGCGGGTCGATGATCCGGTAAGGGCATTCGATCCCGGCATGCTCAAAGTAGTGCCGGTCGATATCCCCGGCCTCGCGCTGCATCAGCAGATTGACCGGAGTTTTCATGAAACCGAGGGCCGACATCGCCACCTGCCAGCAGCCGACATGGGCGTTGACCAGAATCAGGCCCTTGCGCTCCGCCAACAGCTCCAGCAGTTCCTCCTTGCCGTGCAGTTCAACCGTGATCTCGTCCGCACCGAGGATCCCGACCAGTGCCCGGTCAACCAGCACCTTCCCCAGATCGAGGGTCATCAAGTAGCTGTTTTTGAAGCGCCCCCAGACACCGGCCTGGGGGAAGCGCCGCTCAAGGTAATAGTAACACTTGCGCCGTACCGCTGGCAGCAACACATAATAGAAAACCACCAGATACAGCAGCAGGTAGGCGGCCCGGCGGCCCCCGAGGCGGATCAGCAGATAAAACGACTGATGCTGCCATGACGCCCCGATACTCCGGCTGGTCCACTTCTGGCGCTTTGCGGAACGTGCTTGTTTGTCACCCGACGACACGTTCGGCTTTCCCCATATCACGGCGCAGAGTATTCGCCACCAGATAAATAATCAGCGCGACGCCCCCAGCCAGCAGCGGGCCAAGGGTCAAGGAGCCGATCAGCCATTCATAGAGTCGATCAAGCGCCTGATAGCCGAGGGTTTCGATCGATATTTCAGTTAAAAATTGACCGTTACGCAAAAAGTAACCGACTTCAATACAGAGCCCCGGCACCAGCGGCGGCATGCATAACTGGCTGGTGCCGATGGCCGCCACCTTGTTGAGGCGAAAAAAACCGGCGACCAGCAAGATCGTTACGGTATGCGCGGCCAGAATCGGCAGTGCGCCGATAAAGACCCCGACGGCGCCGGCCGCCGCCAGCTGCCCCGGCGTCACATTTTCAGTCAGAAGAGCCCGCACCGAGCGTAGCGGATGCAGGATCGTCACCTTCTGTTCCACCTCGCCACTCGCCACCAGCTTGCGGTGCGGCCAGGGGGTGATCGACCGCAGGGTCAGGCGGGTGTTGAGCAAGGTCAGGCGAAAGTTATCCATAAAGCCACGGAAATGCGAGATACGCTCAGCCTGTGGCGGGTAATAGACGCTGATATCAACATCGCGCAGCGCCACCCCCGCCCAGGCCGCCCGCACCAGTACCTCGATCTCGAAGGCGTAACGTGCTTCCTGCAATTTCAGCCCCCGCACGATCTTTACCGGATAAGCGCGAAAACCACTCTGGGTGTCGCCCAGCATCTTGCCGGTCTGCACCCGCAACCAGAAGTTGGAAAAGTTGCGCCCGAAACGGGATGAAGCGGGGATGCTCGGCTGATTGAAATCACGTTTACCAACTACAATCGCCGTCGGGTCAGCCGCCATGGCGGCAACAAATTGCGGCAGATCGGTCGGGTCGTGCTGACCGTCGGCGTCGATAATCACAATATGGCTGAAACCCAGTTTTTCCGCCTCGTGCAATGCGGTCTGTACCGCCGCCCCCTTGCCCCGGTTTTCGGGATGCCGCAACACGCGCAGCTTGAGTCCGTCAAGGACCGCCGCCCCGGCGTCGCTGCTGCCATCATCAACCACCAGCACCTGATCATGCACGTTCAAGGCTTTTTTCGCCACCGCCCGGACCGTATCAGCATGATTGTAGAGCGGGATCACCATCAGAAAATTGGGGTGCTCCGACGTCATCAGGACTTGCCCTCTCCGAGCCGGTCGTTACTTTTGGCAAAGCGTAAAAACGCGCCGAGATTAGCGAGAAAGCGTTTCCAGCTGTCAGGCGATTTCCACATCATTGCCACATAACCGAGCAACACCTTCGGACGTTGAAAGTGATTCTTGTAAAAGAGGATGAAGAGTTCCTCCAGACGGTCCTTCTGCATGCCATGGGGTACGAACTGGAAGCGCATGCAATCCATCTTCTCCCAATCCTCGTCAAAGTCACCCAGCTCATGAATTTTTTCGTAGATCGGTGAACCGGGGAACGGGGTGAATTTGGAGAGGTTGAAATCATCGATCGGCAACGAGAAGACATAGTTCATGCTGCGGCGAATACTTTCCTCGGTCTCCCCCGGCAACCCCATCATCAACAGCCCCTTGGTGCGGATACCGGCCTTTTTGATCAGGCGAATCTTGTCGGCCAGCATATCGAGGTTGGCGTTCTGACGATGCCGCGCCAGCAATTCTTCATCGCCCGACTCAATGCCAAGGCTGACCATCCAGCACCCGGCGGCCTTCATCAGCTTGAGCAGTTCAAAATCGATATGCTCGGCGCGCACCGCGCAATTGAACGTCATCCCGAGTGGATTATCGATCATCAGCTGACAGAATTCCTCGACCCGTTGCCGCTTGAAAGTGAACTGATCATCGTAAAAATTGATATGCCGAATGCCGAAACGCTCATGCAGATATTTGACGTGACGGAAGAGATAAGCGGCCGAGTTATGCCGAAACGTCCGTTGAAAGACGGAACGGTCACAGTAGGTACAGGCGTAAGGACAGCCACGGCTCGAAATACAGCTGGTGCTCGGCGCTTTCGGATAGTTGAAGAGCGGCAACGTGTACGCCTCGGGATATCCGGCGAGCTTTTCGTAGGCCGGAAAGGGCAGGCTGTCGAGCTCCAGCGCCTCAGAGCGATAACCGTTCGATTCCGCCCCCCCGGCCGCATTGCGCCACACCAGTCCCGCCACCGTCGCGGCCTGGTCGAACCCTTTCGCCATCAGCTCACGTAACGTCTCTTCCCCCTCGCCGATCACCGCGATATCGACCGCCGGATAATCGTTGAGCAGTTGCCCCTTGAGCGCCGACACATGCGCGCCACCAAAGACAGAACGGATTTCAGGCAGGATCGACTTTGCCAGCCTGGCCAGACGCACGGCATCGAGAAACGATGAGGTGGTGCAGCTGAATCCGATCCACGCCGGGCGCTGCGCCTGAAGATAGGTGGAAATCTTCGCATCTGAATCGGGATGGGCGTAACAGTCGATGATATCCGCGCTAAAGTGCTCACGCTCCAGATAGGCGGCGATACTCGCCAGCCCCAGCGGCGGCATGATGTTCGCCATTCGCGAGATGTCACTTCCGGCCGATTCAGCGCTGTAGCCGAGGGGATGAACCAGTAATATTTTTCGGGTGTCGAGTTGCATCATCAGCCTTTTTTTATCGCCCGTCGCTTCGCTTCAAACGACACCAGCCGATCCCATAACAAGCCACGGAAACCGAAACGCCGCATCACTTCGAGCTTCTCCTGCCCTTCCGAGGGGGGGAAAATCCACTCGCGCCGCTTATTGAATGTTTCCAGAATTTGTGCATTCATCGACTGCGGATCGATCAGCGGGGAAAAATAGTACGCGGGCATCAGCAGCTCGCGCTCGGCACTGATAACCCCGTCCGCAATCGCCCGTCCGTGCAGCTCGGTACCGCTCAGGATACGAATCCCGGAGAAGGCAAAGACCACGCTGCAATTGATCTGCTCGACATTGCGCAGCCCTTCGCGCACCGTTTCTTCACTCTCGTCCGGACCGCCAAACATGATGTAGTGAGCCGCCGGAAGCTGCTCGGCAACACAGGCAGCGTTGACCGCCAATACATCGGCGATGGTGAAGTCTTTCTTCAACCCGGCCAGCGTCGTGTCGCTGGCGGCATCGGTGCCCAGTTCCAGCGCGGTCAGCCCCGCACGCTTCATCAGCCGCAACTCCTCGCGACCGATCCCCTGGGGACGGAAAAACCCGGTCCAGGTGATGCCGAGGTTGCGCCTTTCCAGCTCCTCGACGAAGCGCAGATAGTGGCCTTGCTCGTCGTTGAAAACCGAATCGGTGAAAAAGAAACTGTCCACCCCGAAATCGCGCTGCGCGCGGGCCACCTCATCAACCGCCCGCAGCGGATCGACCGGGCGAAAGCGATTCCCCTCAATGCCGGGGTAGGTGCAATAAACACAGCGATGCGGACAACCGCGTTTGGACTGCGCGTTGATCTGGCCACTTTCGGCGAGATAAAAATTGACGAACTCCTTGATATACAACGGCGAACCAATCTCCGCCCCGGTCAGCGGGGTTGCTTCGCCATTGCTCAGGCGCGGCATCGACCTGCCAGCGGTCAAACCGTCAACCAGCGCGCAAATCAACCCTTCCCCTTCGCCGACCACGCCATGATCACATCCCAGGTAAGCGAGAATCTCCTCCGGCATAATTGTAAACGCCGCACCGCCGACAATAATCGGCGCCGAACTGCACGCGCGAATGGCATCGACCAGTTCCTTCGCCTGCGCCAGATACCAGGCGGTCTCTTGCGAAAATGAATCGACATTATCGATGTTGCGCAACGACAAACCGATGACATCCGGCTGAAATTCAGTCACCGCCGCGACAACCGCCGCGCACGATTTCCCGGCAACAAGAAAATCGCACTGCCGCGTCTGGTGCCCGCCCGCCTCCAGTGCCCCGGCAATGATCGCCATGCCGAGGGGATAAACCGGGTACGGTTCGGTCGTGTAGTTGGTCGAGAGGAGAAAGACTTTGCTCATACGCCCTCCGCCTTTTTGAACTGGCGTTTTTTGCGCGGCTCATAGCGGCGATAGGTGCCGTCCTCGATCTCGCGCCGAATGACTTGCTCAAAGAGTTTCCCCATCTTCAGCGCATGACCGCCGTCAGCATTGAAGGTATCCCAGGCGTAATAGTACATCTCCTGCAATTTTTCCGGAGTCATCTGCTTCGGCTGGAAGACGACCTTGTCGGCATTGTAGTCAGCCCAGTTATTACTCAGAATCCGCCCTTCTTTCTCCAGCTGCTTGCGGATCGGCGACTGCATAAAAGGGGTGAGAATGGTGAATTCGGCGACATCAAGTTCGACCTCGATGAGGAAATCGACCAGTCGCTTGATGTCGTCGGCACTCTGATCGTCGGTGCCGAGGATGATGGTGCCTTCGATGCCAATCCCGAAATCCTTGAGCCGCTTGATACGCTTGCGAATCATGTCGGAGGTATCGAAGACCGCCTGATAGACGTACCAGGCTCCGGCATCGGCGGCCTTGCGCAGCACTTCATCGTCATCCAGAATCGGGTGGGAGACCCACTTTTTCTTCAGCGGTGCCATTTCAGTAAAAAGGTCGAGCAACCACTGGCGGTCCTGTGCCAGCGAATTGTCGACGATGAACATCCGGTTGTTCTGGATTTCTTCCATCTCCTTGATCACCATATCGATTGGCCGCGGGCGAAATTTCTTGCCACCGAGGAAACCGGTGCAGCACGGGAAGCAGTCGAATTTGCAGCCGCGCGAGGCATGCACCAGATCGAGCATCTGCACGCCACGATAATTGTAAAGCTCGCGTTGCAGGATATCACGCCGGGCGGTGCCGACCAGGTTGATGTCGGGGTGATTGTTCATGTAATTGTAGACCGGCTTGAGCTGCCCTTTTTCGAGATCCTCCAGCACCTGCCCGAAACGCCCTTCGACCTCGCCGAGGAAGACCGAATCAGCATGCTCCATCACCTCTTCGGAATGGAGCATGGTCGAGATCCCGCCGAACATGACCACCTTGCCCCGCGCGCGAAATTCCCGCGCGATTTCAAAAGCACGCGGCAGCTGGCAGGTCAGCATCGTCGACATGCAAACCAGATCACAGGAAAAATCAAAGTCAATCGTCTGCAAATTTTCGTCAACAAAAGTGATGTCGACTTCCGGCGGCATCGCGGCAGCAAAGACCACCGGGCCGTGCGGCGGCAGATGAAATTCAGTCTGTCGGTCGAGTTTCGGCCATTTCGGGTAGACGAGATACATTTTCATGGAGAGATTCCTTTTGCTGCTGATTTATATTTTGTTCTCTATCGTTATTTGTATTTTCACCACGAAGAGCACGAAGCTCACGAAGTTTTTTTGACCACGGATTTCGCGGATGACACGGATAATTCTTTTTGTTTATTCACCACGGAGTTCACGGAGGTTTTTTTGACCACGGATTTTGCGTCTTTTGATTTTCTCCGTGTCCTCCGTGCTCTCCGTGGTGAAAAGCTATCTTTTCAAAGCCTTTTTCACCAACGCCTCAACGGAGGCAACAACCTCACCACCACTCAACAACTCCCCACCATCCCCCCGACTCAGCACCCCATAACCAGCAGCGTCCGCATCACGGGAGAGAACCAGAAACACACTCCCCGGAGCCTGCTCACCAAAGTCTGCCACCGCCGGTCGCTCCAGGTCACTGACCCCGGCCACCACTGTCTCGCACTCCCCCCAGCGGATCAGGTCAAGCGCCATGCGGATGCCGCCGAGGCCATCGGGGGTCTCTTCATTAATTACCACACTCGGGCCGGTGAGGCCAAAGCGGATTGCGGCTTCACCGAGGAAACAGTTCGGCAAGGTGTAGGCAAAGAGGTTCGGGCTGGCGAGAGCGCCGTGGTCCGGAACCACGCTGTCGAAATAGTCGCTGTCGGTTGTCAGGCAACCGTAGCGGGTGGCGGCGACGACGCCGATCGGACGTTTTACGTCCCATTCTTCCAGCCCGGCATCGCGCAGGGCGAAGGTGATCGCCGCCAGACCGAGTTTGGAAAATGCATCGATCCGCCCGAAGCGCAGATAGGCGTCATTGAAGACATCCTTGCGCTTCAACTTTGGCAGTTCCCCCTGCGGCATCGAGAAACCATCCGCCCCTCTGCCACCCCCCATTCCGGCGACGGTGACCCAGCCGATGCCGCGAATCGTCACGCTCATGCCGCACCGCCTTTCTCCAGAATCAACGCGGCGTTGATGCCGCCGAAGCCGGAGTTGGTGCTGAGCAGTAAACCATCGGACAACAATTGAACGTCAGACGAGACCAGCCCGACCGCCCTCTCTTCAGGGTTCTGGAGCCCGACCGTCGGCAGCAGTTGCCCGCTGGCCAGCGACCTGAGGCCGAGCACAACCTCGATCCCGCCAGCAGCGCCGAGAGTATGCCCGAGTGCGCCTTTGATCGAATTGAGCGGCGGCGTGCCGTGCGGAAAGACCTGCTCAAACGCCACCAGCTCCATCAGATCGTTGTAGACCGTGCCGGTGCCGTGGGCACTGATGCCGCTGATTGCTTGCGGAGCAACGGTGGCCCGCTTCAGGGCATTGTTGACCGCCTGAATCAGGCCACAACCGTCACGCGCCGGGGCGGTAATGTGGTTGGCGTCGTTCGCCACCCCCCAGCCGAGAATGGTGCCGAGGGAAGCTCGTCCTTCACGCACCGCGCGTTCCTCACTCATCAGCAGCAGCGCCGCCGCGCCTTCGCCGAGGCTCAACCCTTTACGATCTTTATCAAACGGACGACTCGGCTGCGGGTCAAGCGCCTGCAGGGCGGAGAACCCGGAGAAAACAAATTCCGTCAACAGATCGAAACAAACCACCAACACGGCATCGACATCGCCAGCCGCGATCATTGCCGCACCATGAGCCACGGCAATGGTTGAGGAGGCGCAGGCGGCATTGATGTTACTGCCGCGACCAGCAAGTCCGAAAC
Source organism: Desulfuromonadales bacterium (assembly GCA_029210745.1). Taxonomy (GTDB): domain Bacteria; phylum Desulfobacterota; class Desulfuromonadia; order Desulfuromonadales; family JAHYIW01; genus JAHYIW01. Next base: position 16,173 of record JARGFI010000032.1, on the reverse strand, counting down.
GAGCGGAGATCGTTTGCAACAGCGCGGCATTATCAAGGTCAGGAACATTTGTCGCCGTTCCGCGTCGCAACGGTTCAAGCATGTCGATTCCGCCCTTGGTGGTGGCGATCAACAGATGGGCGTCGGTCGGTACAGAACCAAAACCGTCCCACACGTTGTCGAGCAAAACGTGCACCGCCGAACTGTCTGAGGACTGCGGCAGTCCGTCAATCCAGGCCCCCATGCCGGTCAGGTACTTGTCAGTGACGAAGCGCGCGATTGGTCTTACGCCCGACTTGCCAGCCAGCAGGCCATCCCAGGTTTCATCCAGATCACCCAGGGCGCTGTGCAGCGCCATGTCGACCACGCAGACGCTCATGCCAGGCCTCCGTTGCGCCACTTTTCGATGAAATCCTGATAAAACGGTGGGGCAGTGATCAACATATTGTCATTCCGATCCATCATCATCTGCACCGAATAACCGGTGGTGGCAACCTCACCCGCCGCGTTGCGAATAATGTATTCAATATTGATCCGCGCCGCTTCACTGAAATGCATGAGCGCCTCAATCGTCACCTCATCCTCAAACCGTAACGGCAGAAGATAATCGACATACAGCTGCTTGATCGGTGTCACCAGCCCTTTGCCATAGAGGGTCAGGTAGGCAATGTCAAACTTCTCGAAGAGCCGCACCCGCGCATCCTCGAAGTAACTCGGATAGCGTCCGTGCCAGACAATCCCGAGGGGATCCACTTCCTCGAAGCGCACCAGCCGGGTCGCCGTAGCGGTCAACGGCGCCGGATCATTCGGATTTGGTTTAAAGTATTTCTTTTTCATCTACTTTTATGCACCACCCGTTCGCTTCGCTCACTGAAGGACACGGAGTTCACGGAGGAGAACCATTATTCAGATTAGCTTTCTTCGTGTCCTTCGTGCTCTTCGTGGTGAACCATTTTATTCTGTAACTATTCACCTGCCCACCCAAAGGTCGTCATCCCCGAGCGATCTTGTCGGGGATCTAGACTTTCAACCCTCAAAACCCTGGATTCCGGCTAAACCCCTGCCGGAATGACGTTGCAGGAGTCGCCTTCAGGCGCGATGGTTCGCGGCTAAAGCCGCTCCTACAAAAGAGCTGAACAGTTACTTTATTCTTTTATAAACGTCAACTGATAGGCAGAAGCAGTGCCATCTGCGACATCCAACTTGATTGAGGCGACCAGCTTGTCCCCTTTTTCCTTGAACGTCCCGCTGACGGTAATTTCCATCTCCGGCCCCAGCTGCAACATGAACTTGGCATTATCGATACCGACCAGCGCCAGCGATCGCTCCCGCACCGCCTCACAGAAGCAGTGCCCGATCAGGTTTTGCACCACTCCCGGCAGAATCGGAGCGGCGGGGAAATGCCCCTGAAAGCCGAGAAAGTCGGCGGTGAAAAGGTACCGCTGGGTTGCGGTCAGACTGCCATCGGGATGTTCAACTTTATCCGGAGGGGTGAGCGCCGCCGCGACAACTGCTGTCTGCATCTTATCCATCGATCAGATTCGCCTTTTCCAGCCAGAGGGTCAGGCGGTATCCCGCCGTGTGATCTTCCAGGACGACTCCCCCCGGCAAACGTCCGGCAGGCAGATCGCGATAGTCGTGGTAACGCACAACCCATCCCTGTGCGCCGCCGCGTAACTCCTTGCCGAGCAGATCGGGTCGTTCGCCACCGAAGGTGAAGGTCAGCTCGGCGTCGCCCAGAGACCGTCGTGTTTGATATTGATCAGCCGTTATCGTCAGCCGGTCATCGTCGCGGGGCAACGGGTCGAGAAAAATCTTCCGCACGCTGGCGGCCACGGTTTCACCCAGACCAGCGTAGGTGGCGAGTTCGGGGAAAAGATAATTGGTCTGGTACCCGTCAACCGTCACCGTCAGATCGAACAGTTTGATACCGAGATCGTTCACCGCCACCAGCCGGATCGTGCGCGCCGTGCGATCGAGTTCAAGCAGGCCGACCATCGGCAGCTTGCGCCAGCCGAGCTCCAGCAACACCGTGTGGCGCATGCGGATCGTGCTGCTGTCAAGCGCCCAGCTCCCGCCCAGCACTTCTGACATGGCCAGCGGATGCGTGGCACTCAAGGTCGGAGCCGGAAACGGCCCCGCCGAACGACAGCCACAGAGGATCAAGCCCAGGCAGAGGCCGACCAGTACCGTCTTCGTCATCGTCATTTCAGCCACCGTCGGGACAGCACCGGAACCACCAGCAGCGCCGCCGGTATCGCGGCACTGATACCGATCAGCACACTGACGCCGATGGAATATAACGCCGGATGTTGCCCCAGAATCAGCGCGCCAAACCCGGCCAGGGTCGTCAACCCGGAGACGAAAACCGCCTGTCCGGTGCCAAGATCACTCTTTTCGTCTTCGCGACAGACCATGAAGATGCCGTAGTCCACCCCGAGCCCGATCACCAGAATGGTGGCAATAATGTTAAACAGATTAAACTCCACTCCGAGCGTCGCCATCACCCCGAACATGCCGAGCAGGCCGCTGACCACCGGCACCAGCGCCAGGACAACCTTGCGCAGGTCACGAAAGAGGAGCAGCAGCAAGGTCACGATCAGCACCGCTGCCAGCGAAATAAAACGCAAAAAATCGTCCTCGATCGCCGCGCTGATCTCACTGCGAAAACGGGTCGGCGAGACCAGGCGGGTCGCCGAATCGGACTCAATCGTTGTCAACGCAGCCAGCACCGGTGGCGAATCGGGGAGTAACGTCAACGTCCGGAGCATATCTTTTTCTGCAAAAAACAACGCATCAAAGGCCTCGCCAAAACCGAGTTGGCGGTAAAAATCGACGGTTATCGGTTCAATTGCGGCGTGTAAGCGTGCGCTAAACGGAGCGAACGCCTGCGCTGAGAATCCGAGCCGGGCCGCTTCAGCCTGTAACGTCGCGACGATCTGCTGGCCGTGCTCGCCGGTCCAGAAATCGTTCCAGCGCTGACGATTTTCCGCCTGGCTGGTCAGCGCGGGGAGCAACGGCGCCAGTGACACCAGCCGCACTGCGGGCAATACCGTTTGCAGCCGCTCAAAAAGCCGATCATTGGCGGCCAACGCCTCTTCGGCCCCGACTCCGGAGCTGAAAACCAGCGCCTGTCCGTGCAACCCACCCCAGGTCTGTGCGAGTTGCGTTTCAAGCTGGCGAAGCTCTGGCGGGGTCAGACTGAGCGCGCGAAGATCACCGTTAAAACGAATATCCCGGGCCTGCCAGCCACACAGCAGCAGAAGTACAAGCCACCCGGTCACCAGCAGCCAGCCGCCCCGGTTGCGTTCACTCCGACGCGGCACAGCGGAAACGATCTGCGCCGCGCCGCTCGGCAGCAGGTGGGGCAACACCAGCAGGGACAGCAACAGTGCGGTCACAATCCCGGCGACTGAAAAAACCGCCAGTTGCCGCTGGCCGGGCAAATCAGATAACAGCAGCACCGCGAACCCGCCGATCGTGGTCAGACCGCCAAAGAGGAGCGGACGGGCAACCTTGCCGAGCGCCACCGCCGGGTCACCGACCGCATGGCGGAGTGCATAGTAGACATGAATGGCAAAATCGACCGAAATGCCGAGCAGCACCGCGCCGAAGCCGAGGGTGATCGCCGATACCGGTTGATAAACCAGCGCCACGGCGCAGGCGGCGGTGGTCAGCACCAGAACCGGGGTCAAAAACACCCAGAGCGCCTGCCGCCGACGCAGAAAAATGGCGAAGATCGCCGCAATAGCGCTGAGCGAACACCCGAGCACCACCCACAGGTCAGCTTTGACTGCGGTGGCGTTCGCCAGGGTGTAGCGGTGGCCGCTTAAAAACGTTGCCTTGATCCCGTCCGGGAGCACCAGGCGGGCGGCAGTGAAAAAATCGTCTTCGAGTGCGACGGCACCAGCCGAATCAGTGACGGCCAACGGTGTCTGTGCCAGCAGCAGCAGATGACGACGGTCACTGCTGACAAAATGATTGTCACTCAGTTGCGCGTTCGGCACCAGCCGCAAATAGCGTAATTTTTCGAGTGCCAGCTGGCGCAGGTTCAGTGGATCGTAACGCAGGATCTGTTTCAGCGCCCACCCTTCGGGAGCAAGGAGGGCGGCGTAGCTGTCATTCACCCGTTCCCGAACTGTCGGCGAGGTTAATTCGCGGCTGAGTCGCTCAGCATCTGCGGTGCTGAACAGGTTCGGCAGCACACCGAGCATCGCGCTCACCAGATTGCCCCCCGCTTCGCCATCCGGACCAGTGACCACCCGGGAAAAGGTCTCGCGCGGCAGTTCTGCCGCCAACCGGTCAGCCGCCTGAATCAGGGCGTCGGTGGAGACCGCATCCTCCGCCGTCAGGTCGATAATAATCTTGCGGGCAAAAGGCGCCCGCTCCAGCAAACGCAAGTCGCTGCGGGCGGTGCCACTTTCGGGGAGCATCGCCGCTATATTCTCTTCCAGCTCCAACCGGGTAAACGCCGCCAGACTGACGAGCCAGAGGAGCAGGGTAACGATCAGCAGTAGCGTCCGCCGTCGCGCCAGGCGCCGATAAAGGGAGGCAAAGAGGCCGTCCATCAGCATTTATCCCCTCCGTCCCATCAGTTGCGAAAGGTCGCGTCAGGTAAAGGCTGGTTGATTGTCGCGTCGCTGAAGCGGAGGATCGTCGCGTCGCCGTCCTGCTCATGCATCTCGACCTGCTGCACATGGGTGTCATCAGCCGCAAAAATAATTCTCAGATGGTCGAGGAAGCCGCCCCCGGTCCGGGGCATCAGCTTCAGGGTCGCCGGATTCTCCCCCAGCACCTCCAGCTGATAACGCTCGCGCAGCCAGCCAAAATCGGCCCGTGCCCATGCCAGTAATTGCTCGGCCACAATCCGCATCATCGGATCGGTCCGGATGTCGAAACTTTCACTGGTGCCGGCCCGTCCGTGCCAGCGTCGCCCACGGTCACCTGAGAGGACGAACCCGGCCTTGACCGGTTCGAGCAACTCCCAGCGCAACTGATCCGGTTTGGCAAAAGCGAAGCGGCCGCTTGAAGTCAGCACCTCGTCAAAGATCGCCAGCCGTTTCTCCTGAGTAAAAGCGCTGGTCACCGTCCGCACGTTGGTCGCCGCCGCTTCCAGACGCTGAAACAGCGGCTCAATTTCAGCCGCAACGAGGGGGGAGCAAGTCAGCAGCACCAGCAGCGTTATGGCCAGGAACAAACGCATCAGCCTTCCCCCCGCGCCGCCGAGCTTTCGCCCGGCACCCAGAGTTTCAGTGTGCCCTCGGCAAGGATGGTGTCGTCGCGCCGGACACTCGACCGAATCATATAAAAGCCGTCAATCGCACCGATAGTGGCCACCTTGACGATCAGCGTATCACCGACCTGCGCGTCGGCAGCGAAGCGTGCTTTGCGGATGCCGACCAGAAAACCTTCCAGCACCGGCTTTCCCTGCGACAGATCCTCATACCCTTTAAGCGCCGCATAAGTCTGGGCCATCATTTCGACCAGCGCGACCCGGTTGAGGGTACCATCCACCAGCACACAGTCGCTACCAAGCGTGACCTCCGCCGACCCGGAGCGATCGGGCTGATAGGTCAGCAGACGATCGATCAACATCATCGGGGGACGATGTGGCAAGAGGTTTTCTGCTGCCTGCGGCAGGGGCAGAAGCGATTCACTCATCATCGCCTAGTCCCAGTAACGATCCAGATCATCGAACAGCTGACTGGAAAAAAGGAGCGTGCGGAACTTGACCAGATCGTTGTGGAAAATCCGGGAGTTGTCGTAGACGCTGAATTCTTTCGACAGCTCGGCATAAACACGCCCCGTCCCCTTCCCCAGTTTGTCACTGTTACGGAACGACAGCGCCTGGAGCACGGCGAGAATTTCGAGGGTCATCACATGTTTGGCGTTGCTGACCGACTTGAACGCCTTGCGCGCGGCCACGGTTCCCATGCTGACAACATCCTGATTCGAGGCGTTGCAGGAGATATTATTGGTGCTCACCGGCCCCGCCAGCTGGCGATTTTCGGCGGTCGTCGAGGTCGCCAGATATTGCGCCCCCATGAACCCCATGGTCAATCCCAGGGTGCCGGGGATGAGGAACTCGGGCAGGCCTTCGTTGAGGTTCTTGTCGAGATATTTGTTGAGGCGGCGCTCGGACAAATTGCACAGGGTCGAGATCGCCATGCAGAGGGAATCCATGGCGAAGCCAACACTCTGCCCGTGAAAGTTGCCCCCATGAATCACCTTGCGCTCTTTGGGGATAATGATCGGGTTGTCGTTCGACGAATTCGCCTCAATCTCGATCGTCCGGCTGGCGGCTGCAATCGCTTCGCTGACCGGCGCCAGCACCTGCGGGGTACACCGCACCGAATAGACATCCTGCACGTTGATGCTGGTCTCGTAGACCGGGCCACCGGTCTCCTGCTGGCGGATCAGCTCATGCATATCCGTGCGCAGGGTGATATTGTCCGACCCCGCGTAAAGCTTACGGATCGTGTTCGCCACTTCAACCTGCCCCGGATGCGGTTTAACCCCGTGCAGATCTTCATCGTAGGCATCATCAATACCGCCAAATATTTCGAGGGAGAACGCACCGGTGACACAGCTCAGGCGCAGCAGCTTTTTCGCGCCAAACAGGGCAAACGCCGCCAGTGCAGTCATCGCGCTGGTACCGTTCATCAGCGCGATCCCCTCCTTGAAGCTGAGGCGCATCGGGGTCATCCCCTCTTCGGCATAAACCTCCTCAGCGTCGCGCAGCACCCCTTTGTGGTAGACGCGCCCTTCGCCGATAATCGCCAGCGCCATGTGGGCCAGATGGATCAGGTCACCCGACGCCCCGACGCTGCCGTTGCGGGGGATGTAGGGAGCGATGCCGCGATTGATCATCTGCTGCATATGCTCCAGCAACTCCACCCGCACACCGCTGAACCCCTTGACGAGGGTATTGAGACGCACCACCAGAACCGCCAGGGAAATATAATATTTAAGCGGATCCCCCAGTCCGGCCGCATGACTGCGGATCAGGTTGACCTGCAACTGTTCGATCTGGTCATCGCCGATAATCTTGTTGCACATCGGACCGAAGGAGGTGTTGACGCCGTAGATAACGCGTTTGGCCGCAACCTCTTCTTCGAGAAACGTGCGACTCTCACGACAACGCTCCAAAGCTTCAGGATCAAGACCGACAAGCTTGTCGCCCACCCCGATCGCGACAATATTTTCAATCGTTAAATCGTAACCGTTCAGTATGACTGTGGGACGTGTTGACATTGTATAAAATTCCTTCCCTGAAGCATTTATTCAAAAAGTCTATTCAACCACGAAGAACACAAAGGGCACGAAGTTGAAAAGCTGAAGATCTTGTTTTCTAATGTGGGCTTGAATCCGCCCTGAACAGAGGTGAGCCGTGTCTAAGTCAGCGCGGCATTGCTTGGTTTTAAACCAAAAAAACTTTGTAATTATTCACCTGATCGACCAAAGGCCGTCATCCCCGAGTGCTCCTGTCGGGGATCCAGACTTTAACCCTGAAAAATCTGGATTTCGGCTGAAATCTTGCCGGAATGACGCTGTAGGAGTCGCCTTCAGGCGCGATTGTTCGCGGCTAAAGCCGCTTCTACGAAAGAGCTGAACAGTTACAAGTTTCTTTTGTTCCGGTTTTCTCCGTGTTCTCCGTGCCCTCCGTGGTGAAAATCAGCCCCTGCTATTTCTTAGATCGAAAAAATGAACCGGCTTGCGCTTCGTTTCCTGAAGTGTCCGCCTGCGCACCTCATCAGGGCTCATTACGACCACTTCCGGCTTGACTCGCGTCCGGGCGGCAATCTGTTCGGCCACCGCGTCAGCGGATAACGACCCGGCGTCGGCACCGACCACCACTCGCACCCGGTCAGACAGTTCATAGGTGTTATGAACTTCGAGATAGTATCCCTTAACCGCCTCGATTCCTTGCAACACCGCAAAGATCGCCGGCGGATAAACCGTAACCCCGCGAATCTTCAGCATCTGACTTTTCCGTCCAAGGATCGGTCCCAGGCGCGGCGAACGCCGCCCGCATGCGCAGGGTTCCTGGTGCAGGACTGCCATGTCGCCAGTTCGAAAACGCAACAACGGCATGCCGGTTACTCCCAGCGGGGTGACCACCACTTCGCCCGTTTCACCGGCGGCGACCGGTCGTCCCGCTTCATCGAGGAGTTCGAGAACAATCAGTTCGGGGTGAAGATGCCCCCCCCGTTCCGCACAACAATCGGTGAACGCGGTCGCCAGTTCGGTGCTGGCATAGGTTCCGAAAACCTGTGCGCCCCACAGTTCGTGCAACTGCTGCCCCAGTGCCGACAAACTCAGATCGGCACAACGCACCGGCTCGCCGATACAAATCAGGCGCTTGACGCCGAGCGTTTGCAGATCATGCCCGGCGGCCTGTAATGCTCGGGCAACGACCCGCAGCAGGGTCGGGACGCCCACGATGGCGCTCGGTTGCTGTTGCAGCACCATCTCACAGAGTAGCGGCACACTACTCGAACCAACCCGGATCGATGCCGCCCCGAGGCGTTCGAGCCCGAGAAAGTAAGCCAGTCCAGCCATGAAACAGCGATCCAGCGCTGCCGCGATAATCACCCGGTCGTTTTCATCCAGCCCGGTCGCGCGAAACGAAATTTCTTCATTGTAGCCAAGGCGATCGAGGTCGGCGCGCGTCTGTGCCAACGTCACCGGCTTGCCGGTCGTTCCCGAGGTCAGACACAGATCGACAATTGCGCTCGGCGGGACGCAGAGAAAATCGGCGGGGCAGTGCTCCAGATCAGCTTTAGCGGTTAACGGCAAACGGCTCAAATCGGCCCCGCCACGGATGCTCCCCGGATCAATTCCATGCTCTGCGAAGATGCGCCGGTAAAATTCCGAATTTTCAGCCAGATAGGCGATATGTTTTTGCAGCAACGCATCCTGGACACAACGCATCTCGGCCGGGGTACGGAACTCAAGATCGGCATAGGTGGCGGCAGCGAACTTCATCGGCATCTTACCCGGCGTCACACGAGCGCATCTCGTCAATATTTTTCGCCATCAACGCTTTGACATGTTTGCGCATTTCCCGATGACCGGTGTCGCCCGCAAAATTGCGCGGGTCGACCGGTGCCAGTGCCCGCAGGCGAACCCGTGACGGCAGCAGCCAGTGGCGCCCCGGTGGCATCAACCTGTCGGTGCCGGTGATGCAGAGGGGGATCAACGGTACTTCCAACTCAATCGCCGTGCGAAACGCACCGGAATAAAAGTGCTGCAACTGGCCATCACGACTGCGATGTCCCTCGGGAAAGAAGATCAGCCAACCGTTGCGGGCCATGACCTCGCGACAGATCGCGGCGGAATCGTCCCAACCATCACTTTCGATATCGAGATAACCGGCATTACGCATAAATGCGGTGTAAAAAAACAGTTTGCGGAATGGCCAGGCACGTACCACAAAGTTGATGTCGTGGATCGGCAACAGGCCCATGCAGTAGGTATCAAAAAAAGACAGGTGATTGACGATCAGAATCCCCGGCGGCGCGTCAAAAATACCGTCCAAGCCTTCGCGCCGAAAGTGCACAAACGGGGCAAAGAGGAGCAACCAGACTCGCCCGTACACCCAGATCAGATGGCGGGTAATGCGCCCGACATCCCATCCGGTAACGACCTTCCATCCCAGATAAAGGAAGGGGCTGAGCACGATCCCCACCAGTGTCCAGACGACCAACGCCGGCCAGGCGAACAGGTTCATCAGGATCGCGCGGGGGCGATAGCGTTCAGCTGCGGCCATCACTGCACCGCCGGTTGTTTCGCCAGCAGACACTTACGAAGCCTGCTCCGCTTCATTGAGTTTGCCGAGAACAAAGGTGTAAATTTCCCCCAGTTTACGAATTTTGCGAATCGCCCGCTCTTCGCGAATCTTGAATTTGAACGCACTTTCGAGCACAATCACCATATCGACGATATCAAGACTGTCGAGCCCGAAATCATCAAAAATATCGGCATCCGCGTCCATATCTTCCAGGTCGAGTTCAAACTCCTCGGCCAGCGATGAGTTGATCAACGCGACTACTTCCTGTTCAGTCATGCGGGGTATCTCCTTAAAACAATTGACGAATTCACGCCCCCGAGGGCGAAGTTATTTTTCACCATCACGTTCACCTGCGTTTCCCGTGGTTGGCGCACATGATCGAGCTGCGCACAAGCCGGATCGATATGCTCAAGGTTGAGGGTGGGCGCGATCAGGCCACGCTGCATGGCACCCACCGCTCCGGCCAGTTCCAGCGAACCGCTCGCGGCCATGGCGTGCCCCATGTGCCCCTTGAAACTGCTCACCGGTACGCGCGCACCGAAAAGTTCGTGAATCGCTTGCGCCTCGGCAATATCCCCCTGCTCGGTGGCGGTGGCATGGGCGTTGACGTAATCGACCGCTGCAGCTTCCAGACCGGCGTCGGCCAGCACCAGACGCATACATTCGGTCATCGCTGCCGGATTCGGATTGGCGATATTCGAACTATCGGTCAACGTCGCGAAGCCGACAATTTCGGCAAGGATCTTGGCACCCCGTGCCTTGGCCAGTTCGAGTTCTTCGAGGAGCAGGATACCGCTCCCTTCGGCGCACACCACCCCGTCACGATCGCGGTCAAAAGGGCGCGGGGTTTGGGTCGGCGTGGCATTGAAGTTGATCGAAGCGGCGTGCATGACATCGAAGGTCGCCACGGTCAGCGGGTGAAACTCGTCGGCACCGCCGCACAGCATCCGGTCCTGCTTGCCAAAGGCAATCATTTCAAAACCGTAACCAATGGCCTGACAGCCGGTTGAGCAGGCGGCTGACGGAGCAAGCAAGCGTCCCCGGATATCGAGAGCCTGTGCCACATTTGACGCACAGGAGTGGTTCATAATATGGAAAAAGAGCGTCGACTTCATCCGCTCCAGACTGTGGTCGGCCAGATAGTCGGTAAAAAACTCCTCCGTCGTCAGGGTACTGCCGACCGTCGAACCGATCACCACGCCGGTTCGTCCGTCCTGACAGGCGGCATCATCAAGTCGGGCATGAGTCAGCGCCTCCTGACCGGCAAGGGTCGCATAGATCGACATTGCTGACATCGAGCGGCGAAATTTGCGCGGGATGGCCTTGGCATCTAACGTTGGAACCAGCGCGGCAATTTGCGACCGCAACCCGCCGACCGACTCCAACGCAGAACAATAAGCGACAGCACTGCGCCCGGTGAGCAGCCCCTCGGTCAACCGCTCAAATCCGCATCCAAACGGTGATACAGCCCCGATTCCGGTGACCACTACCCGCCTCAACTGCATTGTTTCAATTCCTCTCGTAACTGCTCATGGCCAAGCACCGTACCACAACATAAAAATGCCGAGAGCATCGTCCCGAACAACCCGGGACCAGCCACCGCCTGCCCTGCCAGCAGCAGGTTGGGAACGCGCGTTACCGGCTGGGGATTATACTGTCCAACACGGTGTTTAACGCCATACAGACCACCGCCGGGGTTATTGCAGTAATCGCGCAAGGTGAGCGGAGTGGCCAATGCGACCGACCGGATTGCGCCGCATTCAGCGAACAGCTGCAACCGTCGCAGCAATTTCCGGCTGAGCTCATCTTTGAAGTACCGATAATCAGCGGGACGTCCGCCAAAACGACTTTCCTGCCAACGCGCTGTGAGTTGCGCCGCACAGGGACTAATCACCACCATGCCCCCACAACGAGAGGGGTCAGCGCTCCGCTCCGCTCCGGCGATAAAGAGCAAACCATCATCCGGCCCCGTCCCCATCCCGCCGGGGGCAGCATCAACCATCAGTAAATTGGAACGTAACAGCCACTCTGGCGCAGTCTCACAAGCTACGTAGAATATCAGGGCCGAGGTGGTATTTTCAAGCTGTTTCATCCGTTTATTGAAAATCGGCCGAAAAAATTTATCCGCGACCAAATCGACCAGACTCGCTGGATGAACCGTGGCGATCACCGCCGCCACAGTGACCTCTTCACCATCGACCAGGCGCACACCACACACCCCGTTGCTGTCGCCCAGAATCCGCTCGACCGCGCGACCGGTGAGGATCTCCACCCCGGCGGCGCGCAAAGCGGTTTCAAACGCCGCAACCAGTGCTGCGCCACCACCGACAAAACCGTGCGCCGAGCGATAGTAGGGACCGACAAAACAGGCGTGCAGCGCAAAAGGAATGTCACTCGGAGGGGCCCCATGCAACACACAATGAGCCGCAAAAATCTCTTTCAGGCGTGGTGCAATAAAAAGCTCATCAAGCACCTCCTGCAATGAGGGGCCATGCACATAATCGAGCGTCGGCTGGGCGGTAAAATCACGGTCAAGATTGATGTAGGGAAATGTTCCCGCTGCGGCAGCAAGACGTTGCAGATACGTTGCAATGGCGACGCGTTCCGTGGGAAAGAGTCTCGCCAGCCGCGCGATGATCGCGTCATCACCAAGCGGCAGGGCAAAGCTCATGCCGTCGGCAAACTGAAACCGGTCAAACCCGACGGGATCAAACGCTTTGATTTGTAACGGGTCAAGGAGCCCGAGATAGCGCAGAAAAAGGTGCAGCGATTCGCCGGGCGCGAGCCCTCCGGCATAATGGAACCCGGTATCGAAGTTCACTCCGTCACGCTGAAACCCGCGTACCAGCGGTGCCAGACGCGGGGCCTGCTCAATCAGCACCGTGCGGCGACCATGTTTCGCCAACAGCAGCGCGGCGGTCATCCCGGAGATGCCGCCACCGATGACCGCGTAGTCGTAACGCATCAGCTGAAGCCCAGCACCAGACTGGAGTTGGTCCCTCCAAAACCGGCGGAGTTACAGAGGATATGCTCGGGAGCCAGATTGACCGTGGCAGGGATGATGTTCAGTTTGGCCGAATGTTCGTCGGGGGTGGTAAAGTTGAGATTCGGAGCGAGGAAGCTATTGCGCGCCATCAGCACCGAATAGACCACCTGCGAGGCACCAGACATCCACAGTTCATGCCCGGTCAGCGATTTGAGGGAGGAGACCGGCGGACAGTGATCGCCGAAGACGGAGTAGATATTCTGTGCCTCGGCGGCGTCCCCCGCCGGGGTGGAGGTGGCGTGAGCACACAGATAATCGATATCGGTCGTCTGCAAGCGGGCATTTTTCAGCGCCATGCGCATGGCGCGTTGCAAACCGTCGAGGCTCGGCACCGACAGCTGATCACCGTCGGAGGAAAAGCCATACCCCTTCAGCTCCCCAAGAATCGTCGCGCCGCGTTCCTGCGCCAGATCGTAACGTTCCAGCACCACCGCCGCCGCCCCGCCACTCGGCACCAGACCGTCACGGTGAGCATCGAAAGGGCGCGACGCCGCCGCCGGATCATCGACCCGCAGCGAAAAGGCGCCCAGACCGTCAAAGCTGCACATCGATTCCCAGTTGATTTCCTGCGCTCCGCCGCAGATCACGCGATCCTGCCGCCCCAATGCAATTAAATCGGCAGCCTGACCAAGCGCGTGCCCGCCACTGGAGCAGGCGGAGCTGATCGACCAGCAGGCGCCACGCGTTTTCAGCAGGGTATTGAGATTCATCGTCACGCACGAGGTCATCGAACGGAAGATCTGGCCGCTGCCGATCGACTTGGTTTCGCCCGACGCACGCAGGGCATCGACCTGCTCGATCGCCGTAATCGCGCTCGAATCACAGCCGAAAATCAGGCCGCTGCGATCATTGGCAATATCGTCCTCGCCAAGCCCGGCGACCTTCAGTGCATCGCTCGCCGCCGCGTAAGCCTGTACCGCAAAATCGGGCATACTCTTGCGCGCCTTGCGCGACAGTTCCTGCTTCTCGTCGAAATCGACCTTGCCGGTCAGGGGGGAGCGAAACCCGAGCCTGGTCCGCTCTTCGTCAACGACAATACCGGAACGTCCTTCACGCAGTGCTGACGTGACGGTGACCAGATCACGACCGAGACAGGAGATGATACCGATTCCGGTGATGGCGACACGATGCATGAATAAAAACCTCTGTGTAAATTTCGCTTTAATGCCCGCGAGCACAGCTGTTGTGGATATCAGAACAGGATAACGACCATACAATAAATTGAATTTTCATATAACTGCTTTTAGCAAAGGAGACGACTGTCCCCAAGGTCCGCACGGCAGAAGCATAACCGCTGATTTCCCCGCCCGGCAGACCGGTCTGCGGATTGGGACAGCTGTGCAGACAATTCAATCCTGATGATTCAAAACTGATCGAGCAATGCGAATTCTTCAGCGAGCCACGCTGGCAACGCGGCGTTCCAGACTTCATCGCCAATCACCCTGATTGCGGAACCGGCTTCCAGAGTGAATTCACTGACAACCTCGACATTTCCAGCCATCATCTGCTTTTTCGCTTCTTCGAACTGCGCTTTCATTTGACCTTCGGCTGACTTGAAATCCTGGAGCATCTGGTGCTCCAGGGCTTTGAATTCGGCTTCCATCCTGTCGCTGTAACGTCTGAACTGCCCCTCCAGCGCGCCGATCGCCAAAGCCCCTTCCTGAAGGAAAATATCCACCTGATCGGCATCGTTATTCACTGCGAAACGGGTCCCCTTGACGCCCATCGTCACCGTCGCCGAGGAAATTTCGAGCCCCTTCGCACTGCCGCGTTTTTTGATTTCGAAGAGGACACGCCCGCGATCGACATTGGCTTGATCGAGCCCCTGAATCGTCAGCGAGCTGTTCTCCGTCAAGACCACCCGATTGCCATCAACAAAGAGCAGAAAGGCCTGTGAGTCGCGCTTGGTTTTGATCACATCTCCTGCAAACAAAGGAGCATCGGGGGATTCAATCACTCCCCCCCGAACCGCACCATCCCGATAGACGCTGACTTTCCCGGAGAGCTTAACCACTGCGCCGATCGGTTCGACAGCAAAGGCCGGAACAGCGAATAATAATCCACACAGCAACAGATAACGCACCATAACTTCCTCCTCATCAAGGATCGCAACACGTGGCGCAAATATAAGTGATCAGGGGCAGATTGTCCAGCTTGATAAAATGCGCGACAGGAGAGGATCATTGACAGGTCTTGGCCAAGGAGTGTATTTACAATGAGAACAACTCCTCAGACGCCACAGGAGGTAGAATGGAACCGTTGATTATTCCTGTCGCCAGCGGCAAGGGCGGCGTCGGCAAGACCATGCTGACCGCTAATCTGGCAATTGCCCTGGCCCGTCAAGGGCACCGGACAATCGTCGCTGATCTCGATTTCGGCGCAGCGAATTTGCACTCTTTTCTTCAGCTGTCGAACGACAACCCCGGCATCGGCGACTATCTTATGGCGCGCACGGCGGAACTTTCGGAGCTGCTGGTCACCACCCCTGACCCGCATCTGCATCTGCTCCCCGGCGACGGCCAGACCCCCTTCATGGCCAACCTGACCTATGCCCACAAAGTGCGCCTGATCAATGCCTTGCGTCAGCTTGACTGCCGTTATCTCTTGCTCGACCTTGGTGCCGGGAGCGCCTTTAACACGCTCGACTTTTTCCTGATATCTGATCACGGTCTGCTGGTCGCGACCCCCGACCTGCCCTCGGCCATGAATCTGATGGTTTTTACCAAAAACCTGGTTTTGAGGCTAATCTCCCGCGCGATCAAACGTGACGAACGACTCACTGCCATTCTCAAGGAAGTACAGACCCGCCCCCTGCGTGCCCCCGCGACCACTGTGGAGATGATGCTCGCTCGGATTGACGAGCATGACAGTGTTATCGCAGAAAAAATTGCCGCGCGCTTAGCCAGACTGACCCCACGTATCGTTTTGAATATGGGGGAACACCCTGATGAAATCTTCATGGCTGAAAAGATTGGCAGCAACCTCCGCCAGCGCCTTTCAGTTGAGATTGAATGTCTCGGCTTCATCGGTCGCGATCCGCAGGTGCGCCAATCGATCAGCGACGGTCAAGCCTTTTTGCCGAGCTACCCCGACACCCTGGCCGCACGTGACATCGAACAACTGTGTCAACGCGTGGTCGCCAACCGGCGCTGGCCACTTGTCGACACTATTGAGGCGTTGCATCGCGAGGCACAACAGTGGTTGCCCGCTGCCAGGCAACAGACGGACCGGAAGCACAAAAAGGGGTCACGAAGCACAAAAAGGGGTCACGTCTCAATTTCTGACACTTTCAAGCTTTGCCTCCAGCCGTTCAACCAATGTCTTCAATTCACGGTCTTTTTCGGCTTTTATTGTC
>JARGFI010000031.1 GCA_029210745.1 Desulfuromonadales bacterium | reverse complement strand
GACAGTGTAGAGTAGCGGAGGTTTCCTGTTGGCTTATGCTTTACCATAAACCTTGCTACGGTGTCCAACCATCAGAACCAGAACGAGAATGTTTTTGTCTTGAATCTCGCAGATCAGGCGATAGGCACCGACGTGATACTTCCAGCGGCCTGTCAGTTCTTTCCTTAGGGGCGCACCATAACGGCGCGGATCGTCCTCGGTGCTGATTCTCTCTCGCAAGTAGCGGACAATTTCTGTCTGGATTTGATGGTCAAGCTTGGTTAACTGCTTTTTGGCAGTATTGGTAATTTCAATCCGCCAAACCAAGCTCTCGCTCCAGGTCTTCAAGGGTGTGGGTTCGTTCCTTCCCCGATTCGACGCGTTTCAGGATCTCGTCGGAGAGGTAGGCTGCTTCCAGATCATCCAGATGTTCAAGAATGGCTTCGCGGGCATAAAATGATTTTGAGCGGCCTGATCGTTTTGCCAGTGCTTCCAGACGACGTTCGATATCTTCAGGTAATCGAAGTGCAAGCATGAGAGCCTCCTTTGCTATACATGTAAATCAACTTCATACTAGCTCAATACTTGTTGTCTGACAACGTGTATTTAATTTGTTGAAATGCGGGACACTGCACAGATAGATCAAATGCTTTAACAGGACGCTGGTTTTCATGATTTGCGCTGATGAAGGCAGGAACACAGGAGCATAAAAAATTGTCAGGGGTTCTCAGACACCTGATTCGTTTTTTCAGTGTTTATTCGCATCCTGTAAAATATGCGTAAGTTGAATTGACAATTCTTTACTACGAAAAGAATACGCACTCACAGGAAGTGCTGAGGATTTATCGAATGAATGAAGCGGTTGCCGGGGTGCCGGGAGCAGAAGGGGGCGGTCATGGATGACTGGGGGCGCGGGAAAAAATTTCTGAGCTGGTGCGCACGGCATTCACTTTTGACCGCCGCGGTGCTGTTGCTGCTGGGCGGTTTTGTTTTGTATGCCCGCTCTTTTGGTCACCAGTGGACCTATGACGATATCGTGGTGCTGGTGCAGAACCCGGATATTCGCTCGTGGCCGGAGTTTTTTACAGACAGCTATCCCGGTCGGCCGCTGCGCGAGTTGAGCTTTATGCTCGATTATCAGTTTTTTGGACTGAACCCGGCGGGGTATCATGGGCAGAGTATCTTCTGGCATGGCCTGAGCGCCGTGCTGCTTTTTATCCTGACCCTGCGCCTGGGGGGTAACCGCTTTGCCGCCTGGTGTGCGGCCCTGCTCTTTCTGGCGCATCCGCTGGCGGTGGAGGTGGTGGCCAATATTTCGCATCGCAAGGACAGCCTGGCGCTGGCTTTTGCCTTGTTGGCGCTGCTCGCCTACGTTGAGGTCTTTCGGGATCGGGATCGGGATCGGGATCGGGATCGGGATCGGGATCGGGATCGGGATCGGCGGCGTCGCTGGGGGTGGTTTTGCTGCGCCGTGGCGTTGGCCGTCACGGCGTATTACGGTAAACAGAATGCGGTGATGATCTGGCCGTTGTTCCTCGCCTACGAGGCGCTTTTTGTCCCGCGGGAGGCCCGTGTGCTGTTACGTTTTCCGCGCTTGCTGGGTGTGGCAACGGTGATGGCAATCGTTGTTGCGGGGGTGCTGCGCTGGTCGCTGGTCGAGCGTTTGCTGCAGCAGCGCCAGTGGGAGATCCGGGGGATACTCTCGAAATTCGGGTATCTGGGGGATGGGGGGGAGCCGGTTTATCTGGCGACAATTTTCAAGGCGATGCTGTTGATGCTGCAAAAAATCGTCATGCCGACCGGGCTGGCGGTTGAGTATGATATGGCTGTGCCTGACGGGTGGACCGTTGGGCTGATTGGCGCGGCGCTGGTCTTTTTTGCCGGGTATGCCACCGCCCTGTGGTGGACTTTTCGCCACCTGCGTGGTGCATGTTTCGGGCTGCTGTGGTTCGGGCTGCTGTGGTTGCCAACCTCGGGGTTGTGGCCGCTGAGTTATCTGCTGGCGGATCGTTATCTGTATGCGCCGCTGGTCGGGGTGTTTATCGTGGTCGGCATGGTGATGGGGATCTTGCGGGAGCGGTGGTCACGACCGTTGACGATACTTTTGTCGGCAGTCGTCCTCGTTTTGGCAATCCTGACCTGGCAGCAGAACATGGTCTGGCGTTCCCCGTTGAGTCTCTGGAGTCAGGCGGTCAAGGTCAGTCCGGAATCATCGTACGCCCTTGGCTTTCTCGGTATGGTTTATATCGAACAACGGCAGCCGCGACTGGCGCTGCCATTGTTGCGCAAGGCGGCGCAAAACCGGTTTAATCCGGAAGCGAAACGCGCGCTGGATTATGTCGAGAGGCAGTTGCGGTTTTCGCCGCGTTAGTCACGACTCTTGGTCAGTCTCATCTGCAGTTCCAGCAGCTTGCCGAGCTCTTCGCGCAGGTCATCGTCTGCCAGGGCGGCCACGGTGTCGGTAACGTGTTCGCGTTCGGCGGTGGTTAAGTGCGCCAGCGGCGGTTTGGGCGGTGGCGGGGTGACGGGGGGGGGGACCTTTCCGCGGCGGAAGAACAGGTCGTCAATCAGTTGTTCGCCGAGGCGGTCGTTGAGACGCTTGAGGATTTGCGGTTTGAGCAGTTGCAACTGCTGCATCCATACCGGCTGGTCAACCCGGACCTCAAGAACGGCGTCGCGGATGCGCAGCGGGTGAGCATGGGTGGCGATCTGCGGGCCGACAACGTCGTGCCAGAATTGCCACAGGCGGTAGGCGCGCAGTTTTTTCTGTCGTTGCGGGGGGGCGAAAAAATTATTCAGCACCTCGCTGATGCCGACAGGGGTATGCGAGCGGCGTGTCTCGCCGTCGTTCGCTGACGTGTTCACGGTGTTTTGCGCTTCTTGCAGCGGCTGCCGATAATCTGCCCGGCCACGGCCATGGCCACGGTTACGGGGATGATGCTCCAGGCAAAACCGAAATAAAGGCGCAAGGCAATGATGAAGGGGATCGACAGATGAATATACAGGAACCAGCGCCACGAATATTTTTGGGTGTCGTGGCGCAGATAGCCGAGGGGCAGGTTGGCAATGAATGCGAAGCCGAGTAAGGCGGTCAGGGGCATGAACGGTGTAGAATCCAAAAAATATGACCTGTCAGAGACGATTTAAATTTATTAAACAGAGCAGCAGGGTACAATGATCATTCTTCCTCTGTCAATATGATATGGCTGATAGGGTGGTTAATAAGGGATACTTTTTCCGGTCGAGTGCCGGGGGGGTGGTAAGATGGTTCGCGATAAAGATTTTGTCATTATTTTTCATTCGATGCATCGGGTGATGCAGGCGGAAAAGATTCTCAAACGCGCAAAGATCGATATCCTGCTGATTCCGGTGCCGCGGCAGCTGTCATCCGATTGCGGGCTGGCCATTCGTTATGCGCCGCTTGAGGCGGAGCAGGTCAAGGAGGCGCTACGCGAAGCCGGGCTGTGCCCTGCCGAGTGTTATCAGTATGCAGAGCGCAAGTATCTTGCCGTGACCGCAGATTGAGTGTTGTTCCGCGTTTTTCCTTGACAGCTATTTGACCCTCATCTATATTTCGTAATTCGCAAAACCAAGGGAGAGCGTGACGTTTCACCATGTTTGACAATCTTTCTGAAAAGCTCGATGGAGTCTTTAAGAAGCTGCGTGGTCGCGGCCACCTGAGTGAGGAAAATATTCAGGAGGCGCTGCGGGAAGTGCGGCTGGCGCTGCTCGAAGCCGACGTCAATTTCCGGGTGGTGAAGGATTTCATTGCCGCGGTGCGTGAGCGAGCGGTGGGGCAGGAGGTGCTGAAGAGCCTGACCCCGGCGCAACAGGTGGTCAAGGTGGTGCGCGAGGAGCTGGCCCTGCTGATGGGCGAGGGGCTCGATAATCGCCTCGATTTTGCCGCGCGACCGCCGGTTGCGGTGATGCTGTGCGGTTTGCAGGGGGCGGGGAAAACCACCACCTGCGGTAAACTGGCGCTTAAGCTGCGGCGCGAGAAGCGCAACCCGTTGATGGTCCCGGCGGATGTTTATCGCCCGGCGGCGATTGAACAGCTCAACACCCTGGGCCGTCAGCTCGATATTGCGGTCTATGATGCCGGGGATGAAAGCGACCCGGTGCGGATCTGTACTGCGGCGGCGCATTATGCCGGGTTGAACGGTTTCGATACGTTGTTGCTCGATACTGCCGGTCGGCTGCACATCGACGATGCGTTGATGGGGGAGCTCGGGCGCATCAAGGCGGCGCTCGACCCGCGCGAGATCCTGCTGGTTGCGGATGCCATGACCGGGCAGGATGCGGTTAATGTGGCGCAGAGCTTCGATGAGCGGCTGTCGTTGACCGGGGTGGTGCTGACCAAGCTCGACGGCGATGCGCGTGGCGGTGCGGCGTTGTCGATTCGCGCGGTGACCGGCAAGCCGATCAAGCTGATCGGCATGGGAGAGAAGCTCGACGCTCTCGAAACCTTCCATGCGGATCGCATGGCCCAGCGGATTCTCGGCATGGGCGATGTCCTGTCGCTGATCGAGAAGGCGGAGGCCGCGTTTGATCAGGGCGAAGCAGCGGCGCTGGAACAACGCTTGCGCAAGGAGGGGTTCACCCTCGAAATGTTTCGTGATCAGCTGCGCACGGTGAAAAAAATGGGTTCGATGGAATCGCTGTTGAAGATGATTCCGGGGGCGGGCAAAGCCCTCAAGCAGGCCGGTGACATGCAGTTGCCTGACCAGGAACTCAAAAAAATTGAAGCGATTATCAATTCGATGACGGTTCGCGAACGCCGCGACCACCGGATTCTCAACGGCTCACGGCGGCTGCGCATCGCCAACGGCAGCGGGACCCGGGTGCAGGACGTCAATCAATTGTTGAAAAAATTTACTGAAGCGCAAAAGATGATGAAGAAATTACAGAAGATGGGGCCCAAAGGGATGCGCGGCATGTTCGGCTCGGGCGGCTCCCTCCCCTTTTAGTCAGGTTGACCGGTTCGGGCACTTTATTTCTTTACCCCGGACAGGTGATATGGTAACAATCCGAAGTTGTTCCGCAGTATAGAGCGTGAGGCTCTCAGATCAGGAGGCACGAAAAGATGTCAGTTAAAATCAGACTCGCCCGTGGCGGCGCCAAGAAAAGACCGTTCTATCAGGTTGTGGTTGCCGACGAGCGGTTTCCCCGCGACGGTCGTTTTATTGAAAACCTGGGGCAGTACGACCCCAAACCCGAACCCCCGATGGTGACCCTGAACGAGGAACGGACACTTGACTGGCTGCAAAAAGGTGCTCAGCCGACCGATACGGTGCGGCGTTTGTTGCGCGCTAACGGGATCTGGGCGAAATTCAAGCAGCCGCAAGCATAAGGTTCGTTCTCTTCATTGTTTGACATTGAAGGACGGTCCAGATGAAAGAGATGATTGGCTTCATTGCCAGAGCACTGGTGGAAAACCCTGCTGCGGTTGTTGTTGATCAGGAGCAGGGTGCCGATGGTTCGGTGCTGGTCAAGCTCGGCGCAGCACGCGAAGACATGGGGCGCATTATCGGCAAACAGGGGCGCACGGCCAAGGCGATGCGCACCTTGCTGAACGCCAAAGCCACCCGGGAAAGCAAACGCGCTGCTCTGCAGATCATGGAATGATGGGCGAATCAAAACAGGAATTATTTCAGGTCGGTGTCGTAGTCGGAGTTCATGGACTGCGCGGCGACCTGAAAGTGCGTCCGCAGAGTGATGGTTCGAACATTATGCTCTCGGCAGCAGAGCTCTGGTTGGCACACCCCGGCGCAAAGCAAGAACGTTTTGTGCCGTTGCGTGCGTTGCTGCATAAAAAATATATTCTGTTGCGTTTCAAGGAAGCCGCGCAACCGGAAGAGGCACAGCGCCTGGTTGGTTGCGAGATTTTCATGCCTTATGCCGATCTGCCGCCAGCGGGCGAGGATGAAGATTACTGGTGCGATCTTGAGGGTTTGACCGTTATCGACCGCCGTCGCGGTACAATAGGTCGTCTCGACGCACTTTTTTCGACTGCGGCACATGATGTCTATGTTGTCAACGGGCCATTTGGTGAAGTCATGATCCCGGCGGTGAAACAATTTGTGGGTGATATCGACCGCCAGGCAAAGACCATGAGGGTCGATTTGCCCGACGGGCTGGTGCCGGACATTGCTGCGCTTTGATGTCCTGAGCCTCTTCCCGGCGATGTTTGTTTCCCCCTTTGCTGACAGTATTCTCGGCAAAGCTCTTGAGCGTCGGTTGATCGCGCTGGTGACCCACAATCTGCGTGACTGGGCCACAGGGAAACATAAAACGACCGATGACACGCCCTACGGTGGCGGCGCCGGAATGGTGATCAAGCCGGAGCCGGTTGCTCGGGCGTTGTCCGATTTGCGCCAACTGAATCCATCGGCGCCGGTGTTGCTGATGACCCCTCAGGGGCGTCCGTTTGACCAGCGGGCGGCGGAACGGCTCGCTGATGAGCCGGGGTTGATCTTTGTCTGCGGTCGCTATGAGGGGTTTGACGAACGCGTCCGGGGGATGGTCGATGCCGAATATTCACTCGGTGATTTTGTCCTGACTGGCGGTGAACTGGCGGCGATGACAATGATCGACGCGGTGGCCAGGCTGGCACCAGGGGTGCTGGGCAGCACGGGGAGTGCGGCGGATGATTCGTTCAGTGACGGCCTGCTGGAGTTCCCGCACTATACGCGTCCGGTCGAATTTGCCGGTCAGCGGGTGCCGGATATTTTGCTCTCGGGCAATCATGGCGAGATTGCCCGCTGGCGGCGGCGGGAGCAGCTGCGCCGGACATTGCAACGGCGTCCGGAACTGCTCGACAGCGCGGTCTTGAGTGCCAGCGACGAACAGCTGCTGGCTGAAGTGCGGCGCGAAGGTGAGGATGGCTGATGGCCGCTCCGCTGGCGCTGGCATTGATCCATTATCCGGTGCTCGATAAGCACGGGGATGTGATCACCTCGGCGGTAACCAATCTGGATATCCATGATATCGCGCGCACCGCCCGTACTTATGGCGTCGCCCGTTATTATCTGGTGACCCCGGCAGCGGAGCAGGTACGTGTGGTCGAGCGTATTTTGGCGCATTGGCAAACCGGGTCCGGGGCACGCTATAATCCGGATCGGGCCGAGGCGTTGACACTGGTTCGGGTGGTTGCCGATGTTGCCGCGGCGCTGGCTGATTTTGCCGCGTTGACACACGCCACACCGCTCCCCGTTTTAACCGGTGCGCGACGTACCGACGGTCTCTCCGTTCAGGCCTGTCGGGCATTGCGTGAACAGCAGCCGTTGCTCCTTTTGTTCGGCACCGGCTGGGGGTTGGCCGACAGCTTTTTCGCACAAAACTGGCCGGTGCTGGAACCGGTACAGGGGTGTGGAGATTATAATCATTTACCGGTGCGCTCTGCCGTGGCAATCATCCTTGATCGCTTGTTGGCCGCGCCCTCGGCAGAGACAGCGTAAATATCACCAACGCGTTAGCGAGTCATCGAAACGGATCGCAATAGAGGAGGATATGATGAATATCATCAACAGTTTGGAAATGGAGCAGATGAAAAAAGGGATCACGGCATTCAAGGCTGGTGATACCTTGCGGGTTCATGTGCGGATCGTGGAAGGCGATAAAGAGCGGATTCAGGTTTTTCAGGGGGTTTGCATCAAGCGGGTCAACGCCGGGGTCGGCTCGTCCTTCACGGTCCGGAAGATTTCCGGCGGGGTTGGTGTCGAACGGATTTTTCCTCTGCATGGGCCGACGATCGACAAGATTGAGCGGGTGACAATTGGTCGTGTGCGCCGCGCCAAGCTCTACTACTTGCGCAAGTTGCAGGGCAAGGCCGCGCGGATTCGCGAGAAGCGTTACGCGTGATAGTGCGTGTCTGTTGATAGAAAAGCCCCGGCGGTTGTCGTCGGGGCTTTTCTATTATCAGCTGGAGAAATTTTTAATCAGTGATGCGGGGCCATCTTTGCGGCGTGGGTTCCCGACTCGGGGCAGGCGATAATATAGACAATTGCCGTACCAAGCAGCAGAAAGATACAGATCGTCCCCCATCCCCCCTGTTTCATCACGGCGCGAAACTCGTTCCAGTCAATCATGAAAATCAGATAAAAGACGACCAGCAGTACAGAAAAAAATCCGGATAACATAGACTGTTTCCTCCTTTTAAAATTGGATTATGGCAAAAAATCCGTCATTATATAGCATTAACCGTCAGTTAAATCCAGTTGAAAGTTTTTTAACGCGATGACTTTGCACCTCTTTCCAACGGAATCGCCCTCGATGTTGCACTTTGAAAGCCAGGCCCTGCGCCAGGGGTATCGCTGTGTTGCGGGAATCGATGAGGCCGGGCGGGGACCGCTGGCCGGGCCGGTGGCCGTGGCGGCGGTTATTCTGCCTGCCCGGTTCGAACTGCCGGGGTTGACCGATTCGAAACAATTGAGTGAACGGGAACGGGAACGCCTGTTTGTGGAGATTCGTCGTCAGGCGCGCGCGGTTGGGGTGGCGCTGGGGTGGCCCGACGAGATTGAGCGCATCAATATTCTGCAAGCGACCTTGCGCACGATGGTCAGGGCGGTCGGACGGCTGCGCTGCACACCGGATTATCTGCTGGTCGACGGGATATCACGGCTGCCGACGGCAATCCCGCAGCTGCCGTTAAAAAAAGGGGATGCACGATCCATGTCGATCGCGGCGGCTTCGGTGATTGCCAAGGTGGTGCGCGATCGACTGATGGTCAACTACGACCGGCGTTTTCCCGGCTATGGTTTTGCTCAGCATAAAGGGTACGGCAGTCAGCAGCATCTGGCGGCGATTGCCGAACTTGGCCCCTGTCCGATTCACCGCAAAACGTTTCGCGGGGTACGCGAGCATCTGGCTGGCTCATGACAGAGGCACGTCTGGCCCTCGGGCAGTGGGGGGAAGATCAGGCTGTACAGTGGTTGCAGGCGCAGGGATTGCGCATTGTGGTGCGCAATTATCGTACCCCGGTGGGGGAAGTTGATATTATTGCGCGCGACAAGACCACGTTGATTTTTGTCGAGGTCAAGACCCGACGCGGGAATTATTTCGGCACCCCGCAGGAGGCGGTCGGACCACGCAAACAGCGGCAGATCATCCGCGCGGCGCAGTGGTATCTGGTGGCGGAAAAGGTGCGTGGCCTGCATCTGCGTTTTGATGTTATCGCCATCCGCTATGGCACATCGCCGGTTATTGAGCACATTGCCGACGCGTTTGCCATGCCCTGATGATCTGGCTCCGGTGTTTTTATTATGTGTACGCTGATGCGCATATCCCATCCGCATCTTTTTTTGACAAGGACTGAGTCGTATGTTGACCTCGCTGAATTCTTTGGGCTTTTGTCGCGTTGCTGTTGCAACCCCCCCTCTGCGCGTCGCCGATGTTGCGTTTAATGTCGCCGCGTTAAAGACCCTGGCTGCCCAGGCGGGCGCGCACGGTTGCCGCCTGGTAGTCTTCCCCGAGTTGTGCCTGACCGGCTACACCTGCGCCGATCTCTTTTATCAGACCGCGCTGCTGGCGGCGGTTCACCCGGCACTGACTGAATTGGCGGCAGTGACTGCTGACGGCGGCCCGGCGCTGGCGGTCGGTGCGCCGCTGGTGCAGGACGGGCGGCTGTTCAACTGCGCGGTGGTGCTGGCGGGGGGGCGAGTGCTGGGCGCGGTACCGAAAACGTATCTTCCGAATACCCAGGAGTTTTACGAAGAACGCTGGTTTTCCTCGGCGCGCGAGCTGCAAAACAGTACCATCCTGGCCGGTGATTGCGCGGTTCCCTGCGGCACCGACCTGCTCTTTACTGCCGCTGAACTCCCCGGTTGCACCGTCGGGGTTGAAATCTGTGAAGATCTCTGGGCGGTGACTCCGCCCAGCGCCGCGCAGGCGGCAGCCGGAGCGACCGTGCTGATCAATCTTTCCGCCAGCCCCGAAACCCTTGGCAAAGAGGCCTATCGCCGTGAATTAGTGCGTTCTCAATCAGGGCGCTGTCTGGCTGCTTATCTCTATGCTTCGGCCGGAGCGGGGGAATCGACGACCGATCTGGTCTACGCCGGACATTCACTGATTGCCGAGAACGGGGTGCTGCTCAACGAAAGCGCGCGTTTTGAATTCTCCGCGCAGTTAACGGTTGCCGATATCGATGTCGAGCGGCTCAACAATGAACGCCGCCGCAATAACAGTTTTGCCGATGCCGCGACCAGCGACACGGTTTTTCGCCGTCTGCCACTGCACTTGGGGGGCGATTCTGCCCGACAACTGGAACGCGCTGTGGCGCGCACCCCGTTCGTTCCAGCGGCGGTGACCGAGCGTGCGCAACGTTGTCGCGATATCTTTGCTATCCAGACGACGGCGCTTG
The DNA here is from genome assembly GCA_029210745.1 of Desulfuromonadales bacterium. GTDB lineage: Bacteria > Desulfobacterota > Desulfuromonadia > Desulfuromonadales > JAHYIW01 > JAHYIW01. The sequence continues at coordinate 21,604 of JARGFI010000031.1, read as the reverse complement.
CCCGGCGGCTCGATCATACGGCGGCGCGCAGTGCGGTCATCGGAATTTCAGGAGGGCTTGATTCGACCTTGGCGCTGCTGGTGACGGTCAAGTCGTTTGCCCGACTGGGCAAGGATCTGCACGATATTGTCGCGGTGACGATGCCCGGTCCGGGGACGACACAACGGACCCGGAACAACGCCGAACAGTTGGCTGAACTGCTCGGTGTCACCCTGCGCACCGTGCCGATCGGCCCGGCGGTCAGCCAGCATTTTGCTGATATTGGCCACGATCCCAAGGAGCATGATGTTGTTTTTGAAAATGCCCAGGCGCGCGAGCGCACCCAGATTCTGATGGATATCGCCAACCAGAGTGGCGGGATTGTCATCGGCACCGGTGACCTGTCGGAACTGGCGCTTGGCTGGTGTACCTACAATGCCGACCATATGTCGATGTACGGGGTCAACGCCGGGGTCCCGAAAACGCTGGTTCGCTATCTGGTCGACTGGTGTGCCGAGGCGGAATTTTCCGCCGCGATTGCCACGATTCTGTACGATATTGCAGCCACGCCGGTGTCTCCCGAACTGCTCCCTCCGAACGAGTCTGGTGAGATTTCCCAGAAGACCGAAGAGACGGTCGGGCCTTACGAACTGCACGATTTTTTTCTTTTTCAGGTGGTGCGCATGCAGTTTGCGCCACGCAAGGTGCTGTTCCTTGCGGCGCAGGCATTTGCTGATGATTATCCGCCTGCGGTGCTCAAGCACTGGTTAGGCATCTTCTATCAGCGTTTTTTCAGCCAGCAGTTCAAACGCTCCTGTCTCCCCGACGGGCCGAAGATCGGTAGTGTGGCGTTGTCGCCGCGCGGCGACTGGCGAATGCCGAGTGACGCCGTTGCTGACTTGTGGCTCCGGGAACTGAATGAATTACCATGAGCGGCACCCTCTACGTTGTTGCCACGCCGATCGGCAACCTTGAGGATATCACCTTGCGTGCCCTGCGTATTCTTCAGCAAGTCGACCTGATTGCCGCCGAAGATACCCGTCACAGCCGCAAGCTGCTGAATCACTTCGCGATCACTACAACCATGGTCGCTTTCCACGAACACAACGAACGCGACAAGACCGCCACCCTCATCGAGCAACTGCGGGGGGGGAAGTCGATTGCACTGATTTCCGATGCTGGTACGCCGACCATTGCCGACCCCGGTTACCGTCTGATCAGCGCCGTACGCGCGGCGGGTTTGCCTGTTGCCGCAGTGCCCGGCCCGTCCGCGATCATTGCTGCATTGTCGGTTGCCGGTTTGCCGACCGACAGTTTTCAGTTCCTCGGATTTTTGCCTGCCAAGGCATCTGCCCGCAGCAAGGCCCTGGAAAAGTTGCGTGGCGAACAACGCACCACCGTCTGTTATGAGACGCCCCATCGTCTGCTCAAGGCTGTGACCGACATTCACGACATTCTCGGTCCGGAGTGCGAGGTCGTGGTGGTGCGCGAGCTGACCAAAATTCATGAGGAAGTGGTACGTGGTCCGGTGCGGGAGGTTCTGGCGGAGTTTTCCGCGCGGGAAAAGGTCCGTGGCGAGATTGTTCTGTTGCTTGGCGCCGTGCCCGTGGTGGTCTCTGCCGATAACTGGCGGGAGCGGTTGCGGGAGCGGTTGGCCGCTGGCGCTGAAACCCCGAAGCAGAGTGTGAAGTTTATTGCCAAAGAGTTCGGTGTGCCGAGCGATGACGTCTATCGCTATGCATTGGCCTTGCGTAATGATGAATAATTTTCCGGAGGATAGCTGTTCTGCTTGCGTGGAAGGTCGCGTGGGCAGGAAGGGGCGATTATTTTTCTCGTTCCAGAACTGTCCTTGTCAATTGTCGCCGCAGTGTGCCGAGTCGGCGGTATTCCGGGTCGTGCAGTCCGTTGCGTGGTGGTTTGCCGGTGAGATGGAAGGTGATCACTTCGCGGTAGAATTCTGTGGGCACGCGCCCGGTGACACTGCGCAGCACCGCGAGCAGACGGTCCTTTTCCGGCAGTTGGTTGCGGCATAATTCTTCCCCTGCGGCGGAGAACAGGTGCAGATGATATTCCGTTGCACCACCGAACAGTCCCGCCCCTTCGACGCGGAGAACCAGATGCATTTCGGGGGCCGCTTCGGTTTCCAGCTCAATGTCGGAAAAGAGTGACCAGAAGCAGTCGGGATGAATGAATCCGCGTTGACGACTGCGCAGATCGTGCCAGAAAATTCCTTCATCTCCGGTGGCCTGTTGGGCACAGCCGGGGCATTCGAGCAGCAGGCGGCGCTGGCGTCCCGAGAGGTCGGGGGCGGGCGCGCATTTTGCCGGAGCAGCATCGAAGCGCTCGAGTACAAAATCTGCCAATGCTTTGAATTGCAGATGGGCGCTGGTGGACCGGGCGTGGGTCAGGACCGGGTAAACCCGGCTGGCGAAGTTGGTGGTCAGGCTCTCGACCTTGGGACTCTTCGGAATGAAGGCGTCGATCACCTGATAATCCCGTTCGCGGGCGGAATCGACAAGGAATTCGTGCATGCCGACGTTTTCACGTAATTTAAGCCGCGCATCGATCAGGCTCGGGATGATCCAGAGCGCCGCCGGATCGGCGCCGTCGGCGCTCAGCACCGCATGTAACGATGCCGCGTTGACCAGTGAGGGACGATCTTTGATCGGCACCAGGGCCAGATCGGCAGCGAGCAGGGCGCTGCGGGTGAAGTAGTCGAGAATCGGACGGGTGTCGAGGATCAGGATGCCGTCAAGTTCCGAGCGGAGGAGGGCGTGATCGAGGGTGCGGTGATCATCGTCAGGAGGCGTCAGGTTGCGCTCGGAGGTGAAGTATTGCACGCCGTATTCGCCGAGGGTGACCAGCTCTTCGGCCGGTTCGGCTCCAAAAAACGCGGCCACCGAATGCCCTGGATGGCGGCCGATGGCGAACATGTTGTCAACGCTGAAATGGTTGTCGAACGATGCGATGGTGACCGGCAGGTCCTCGCGTAAGGCTTTGAGGTAGACGGCGAGATTGGTGGCGATGGTGGTTTTGCCGACGCCCCCTTTTTCGCTGGCGACGGTGATGACGAACGGGGCGTTGCGCATCGGTATTCCCCTTTGTCGAACGGGTGCGATTATCCGGTTTCGGCGAGCTGTAATTCTTCCCAGCGGGTGTAAAGTGCTGTCAACTCATCCTTGATCGTTTCGTAAGCCGCCGAGGTGGTGCGCCAGCGCGCGGCGTCCTGATAGAGTGCCGGGTCGGCCATCAGCTGTTCCAGCGCAGCTTGTTCACTTTCTTTGCGCTCGATTGTCGCTTCCAGCTGTTCAAGTTCTTTCTGCCGTTTTTTCTCGGCGCGCTGGGCATCTTTGCGAACGGCGTGGTCGCGCCGCCGCTCGTCCTTGTCGGCGGCGGGTTCGCTCTCGCGCGAGTCACCGTCACGCTGTTCCACGCGCTGACGCGAGTGGCTGAGGTCGCCACCCCGTTCCTTGGCGCGCAAAAAATCGGCATAGTTGCCGAGGTGCGAGGTCGCGCGCCCGTCGCCGACCTCGATGACCCGCGTCGCCAGTTTGTCGACGAAATAACGATCGTGGGAAACAAAAACCAGTGTGCCTTTGTAGTGTTTGAGGGAGTCGAGCAGGACCGCTTTCGATTGCAGGTCGAGGTGGTTGGTCGGTTCGTCAAGGAGCAGCAGGTTGGCCGGACGCAGCAGCAGCATCGCCAGGGCCAGCCGGTTACGTTCCCCGCCGGAGAGAACCTTGACACGTTTATGCACATCGTCGCCGGAGAAGAGGAAGGTGCCGAGGATGTCGCGCAGTCGGGGCACCATGTCGAATGGCGCCGCCGCGCTGATCTGCTCCAGCACACTTTTGTCTCCGTCAAGGGTACGGGCCTGATCCTGGGCAAAGTAGGCCAGATGCAGGTTATGTCCCTCAACGCGTTTACCGTGTAGCGGAAGTTCGACCCCCGACAACATCCGCATCAAGGTTGATTTGCCTGCACCGTTGGCACCAACCAGGGCGATGCGTTCCCCTTTTTCAACGCTCAGATTGATCTCGTCAAGGACCTTCAGTTCGCCGTAGTGCTGGGCGGCGGCGTGTAGCTCAACGGCGGTACGACCGCCTTTGGGCGGATCGGGGAAACGAAAATAGATGCGTTTGCGGGCCGGGGGGGCAATGATCCGCTCCACTTTTTCCAGTTGCTTGACGCGGCTCTGCACGAGCGCGGCTTTGTTGGCATTGAAGCGAAATTTGTTGATGAACGCCTCGGTTTTGGCGATTTCCTCATCCTGACGTGCTTTGGCCGCTTGCAGCTCCGCGACCCGCCGTTCGCGTTCGATCAGATATCGACTGTAATTTCCGGGGTACTCGGTCAGCTTGCCGTTCCAGATTTCAACGATCCGGCTGACCACCCGGTCGAGAAAGTAGCGGTCATGGGAAACCAGGATGACGGCGTGCGGGTAGCTGATCAGATAGGCTTCGAGCCACTCGCGAGCGGGCAGGTCAAGATGGTTGGTCGGTTCGTCGAGGAGGAGCAGGGTGGGGCGTTGCAGGAGTAGTTTGGCGAGGGCGATACGCATCTGCCAGCCGCCGGAAAAGTGCGCGCACGGCTTCCCCCAATCATCTTCACTGAAACCGAGCCCTTTGAGGATCTTGCCGATTTCCGCTTCCATCTCATAGCCGCCGCGCTGTTTGAAAAGCTCCTGCGCCTCGGCGTAGCGATCCATGTCGGCCTGCTGATGGTTCGTCGATATCCGCTTTTCTAGGCAACCGAGTTCCTGCTCCAATGCCAGCAGCTCGGCGAGCGCCGAACGCACTTCCTCAAAGAGCGAGCTGCCGGTGTGGTTAAGCCCTTCCTGCGGCAGATACCCGAAGGTTGTCCCCTTCGCCGCCTGCACCGCGCCGCCGTCGTATTCGTAGCGTCCGGCAAGAAGTTTCAGCAGGGTCGTTTTCCCCGCGCCGTTCTCGCCGCACAGGCCGATTTTATCGGTCGGACGTACATGCCAGTCGATGTTGTCGAAGATCGCCCGGTCGGCAAAATGTTTGGTAATATTTCTCAATTGCAGCATGGCGCTGTTATAGCACAGTCGCCGCCAGGGGGGAAGTCGGGAATGATGCGTCTGGTCGCAGTGACGGCATGATTATGGTGACGCCCCTGACCGCAAGTGGCGATTGGCATAGGTGGGAATTTTGTTGACCTGTTGCCACCCACTGTGATTAAATTGCGCTTATCTCCGGGGCTTAACCGCCCCGATACGTCGCGTCCGCGACGAAAGGAGGTCAGTGAGGGGACGACGGGTCGGGTCGATTAGGTCACCAATAACCTAACCTCGATGGAGGGTAAAATGAAAAGACTGTTTGTTGGTTTGTTACTGAGTGTGTTGCTGGTCGGCTTGCCGTCGCTGGGAGTGTCGGCCGAAAAGCCTTTGACCGAGAATCAATTGGCCGCCGCCAAAGTGGCAACAGTTAACCTGAATACCGCAACCGTGCAGGAGCTTAAGGGCCTGCCGGGGGTCGGCAAGGTGACTGCGGAGCGAATTTTTTCCTACCGTGAAGAACACGGCAAATTCAGCTCTGTTGATGAATTATTGAAAGTCAAAGGGATTGGCAAAAAGTCGCTGGCGAAATTTCGCGATCTGGTGAGTCTGGAGTAGCAGAAGGGTTCCCGGCATCTTCAAAGCTTTGGGGATGCCGGGTTTTTCTTCATGACGGGATGTGCATGGTTAACGCACCGCAACAAGCGCAACGGGGACGGTTTGGCTGGTCACGCTGGCAGTATGTGTTGCTGGCGATGATCGTTGTTCAGGCTCTCTTTGGAGATCGTGGTCTGGTTGCTGCGTACAAGACCGGTCTTTATCGCGCGGAGCTGGCGAACAAGGTTGCCGCGTTACGCGCTGAAAATGCTCGCCAGCGCCAGGAAATCCAGTCACTGCTGCATGATCGTGATTACCTCGAATCGATTGCCCGGAAAGAACTCGGGATGGTGCGTGAGGATGAAATCGTTTACCAGTTTGCCCGCGACGAGGTGCCGCGTAAATAGAGTTTTCGGCGTTGTCAGCGAATCAAGCAGTGTGTTTTTTGCCCCGGCCAGCGTCGGGGTTTTTTGTTGAGTGCGTTTACACGGCTTGACAGTTTCGTTGCGGAAGAGCTAGCATGCACCGTTGTTGTTATTTAAAGAAGATGGCTGAAAAAGAACTCATGAACAATCGATCAAAATCGATCTTAGCAAAGAAGAAGTGACCCATGAAGGAACGGCTTAGAACCTGTGTAAATAGCGCGCTCAAGCGCTGCTATGCCGAAGGCTCCCTGAACTCCGGCGAATACCCTCATTTTGTTGTCGAAATCCCGGCACATTCGGAACACGGGGATTTTGCCGTGAACATCGCGCTGGCGCTGGCCCGCGCTGAAAAACAGGCACCGCGCAAGATTGCGGAGATTCTGGTTGCGGCGTTGGACGGGGGTGACGGTCTGTGGGACCGGCTGGACATTGCCGGGCCAGGCTTCATCAACTTTCATCTTGCGCAAAACTGCTGGTATGCCGTTCTCGATGAGATCATGTCCCAGGGGGAGCGTTACGGGTGCAGTGAGGTTGGCGGCGGGGCGAAGGTACAGATCGAATTTGTCAGTGCCAACCCGACCGGGCCGCTCCACATCGGCCATGGCCGTGGCGCGGCCACGGGGGATGCCGCCGCACGGATGCTGGCGGCTGCCGGTTACGATGTGCAACGCGAATACTATATCAACGATGCGGGGAATCAGGTGGTGATTCTCGGGCGTTCGATCTGGATGCGGTTGCGTGAGTTGTGCGGCGTGACGATCGAGTTCCCCGAGGACGGCTATCATGGCGATTATATTCGCGATATTGCCGTCAAATTGCGCGCCGCGCAGGGGGATGCCCCGCTCCGCCTGGCGGAGACTGAGGCGATTGAGGTGTGTGGTCGCTTCGGTATGGAGTACGTGATTACCTGGATCGAGCGCGATCTTCAGGCATTTGGGGTTCGATTTGACAACTGGTACAGCGAAAAAAGCCTTTACGATCGCGACCTGGTGCAGACCGAGTTGAATACGCTGCGCGACAAGGGGCTGACCTTTGAGCAGGACGGGGCGCTCTGGTTTCGCACTACTGCCTACGGTGACGATAAGGATCGGGTGCTGATCCGTTCTGACGGGATACCGACCTATTTTGCCTCCGATGTTGCCTATCACATGGAAAAGTTTGAGCGCGGCTTCAGCCGGGTGATCGATGTCTGGGGTGCTGACCACCATGGCTATGTGCCGCGAATGAAGGCGGTATTGGAAGGACTTGGCCACGAACCGGACGACCTGCGGGTGTTGCTGATTCAGATGGTCAACCTGCTGCGTGACGGGCAGCCGGTGGCGATGGGCAAACGTTCGGGTGAATTTGTGACGCTGCGTGATGTTATCGATGAGGTTGGTAGCGATGCCTGCCGTTATTTCTTTCTGATGCGGCGTTCCGACAGCCCGCTTGATTTTGATCTGGAGCTGGCGAAGCAGCAGAGCAATGACAATCCGGTCTACTATGTCCAGTATGCCCATGCGCGCGTTTGTAGCATCAATCGCACTGCGGCAGAGCTGGGGATGACCGTGCCGACTGCCGCGCAGGTCGATTTCACCGCCTTGCAACTTCCCGAAGAGTTGAGCCTGGCAAAGTTGTTGGCCCGTTTTCCTGAAACGGTTGCGGGGGCTGCCGAAAATCTCGAACCGCACCGGGTGGTTTACTATCTTCAGGAGTTGGGAACACTCTTCCACAGTTATTACAACAAGTGCCGGATCATCGGTGATGACCCGACAACCAGCCATGCCCGTCTCTATCTGGTCAACAGTGTGAGAATTGTGCTGGCCAACGCTCTTGGCCTGCTCGGCGTCTCCGCGCCGGAGCGGATGTAGGGGGCAGCATGGCGCGACGTGTTGTGGTCACCCGTGCAGGGGGGCGTGAAAAGCGCCCGGTGTTGTTGACGTTGGCGTTCGTTGCCGTTGCGGCGCTCGGTTTTGTATTTGGTGTGATGGTTGGAAGCAACGACAGCGAACCGGAAATCAAGGCACCGCCCCGGGTGGCAATTTTGCCGCCGACGGGGCAACCAGCCGATCCGGTCGGTGACCAGCTGACATTTTACAATAATCTGCCGCGCGGCGAGCAGACCCCGCTGGGCAGCGGCATCAACCCGCCGCCGTCGGGGACTGAACCGGCAGCACTCAAGGCACCCGCGCCCGCTGTGGTGAAACCTGCGGTGGTCGTCGCTGAAGTGAAAAAAACAACCGCACCGGCCGTTGTGCCTGTGGCCACATCGACGGCGAAAGAAGTGGCGACTGCAGCGCCGGACACCACTCTCTATCTGGTGCAGGCCGCCTCGTTCCGTGAGCGAGGCGGGGCCGAGGCCCTGGCAAAAAAGATGCATAAATTGCAGATTGCAACCTTCGTACAGGCTGCTGATCTGGGTGATAAAGGGCAATGGTTCCGGGTCTATTCGGGGCCCTTCGTCGGCAAAGCGGCAGCGGACCAGGCGGTAAAAATCATGCGTAAAGAGTTCAAGCTCAGCCCGGTGGTCAGGAAACAGTCATGATCGATAGCGCCGCACTGCTGGTCACCGGCGGGGCCGGGTTCATCGGCTCTCACCTCTGTGAAGCCTTGCTCAGGCAGGGGAAACGCGTGGTGATTCTTGACAACTTCAACGACTTTTATGCTCCGCAGCAAAAGCGCGCCAATCTTGCTGCGATTGAACGTTGTGCTACGGCGAGCAGCGGCGAGCTGGTTACGGTCGAGGGCGATATCCGGGTGATGGCCGATGTCGACCAGGCGTTTACTGCCTTGAATCTGCCCCCCGAATGCTGCACCGTGGTCCATCTCGCGGCCATGGCCGGAGTACGGCCATCGATCGACAACCCGCGTCTCTACAACGAGGTCAATATCGGCGGCACTCTGAATATTCTTGAAGCGTGCCGCACCTGGCGGGTCAAGCGTATCGCCTTTGCGTCATCTTCGTCGGTTTACGGCAATAATAAAAAGGTGCCGTTTGCCGAAGCCGACCCGGTTGATCGACCGATCTCTCCTTACGCGGCAACCAAAAAAGCCGGGGAATTGTTCTGTCACAACTATCATCATCTTTATCAGTTGTCGGTTGCCTGCTTGCGTTTCTTTACCGTTTACGGACCGCGCCAGCGTCCCGATCTGGCGATTCACAAATTTACCCGGCTGATGGCGGCTGATCAGCCGTTACCGTTCTTCGGTGATGGCAGCAGCCGCCGCGATTACACCTACGTCAGCGATACCTTGCTGGGGATTCTCGGTGCATTGCGCTGGCTGGAGCAGGATCTGCCGCGCTACGATATCTTCAACCTCGGCGAGGCGCAGACGGTCACTCTGGCACGGCTGGTCGGATTGCTGGAGCAGGCACTGGACAAACCGGTGGTCTTGAACAGGCTACCGCTGCAACCGGGGGATGTGGACTGTACCTATGCCGATATCACCAAGGCGCAAGCGGTGCTGGGGTATGCGCCGCAGGTCAAGGTGGAAGAGGGTATACCACTCTTTATTAAATGGTTTAACAGTACCAGCAAAGGGCACCTCCCGCCTTTGACTTGAGCCCGGACGACCACAGTTGACAACGGGGAAGATTTATGGCCGTAACCCTTCTTGACATGCTCCTTAACGCCGGCATGATCACGCCGAACCAGTGTGATGAAGCGCTGCAGAACCGGGTCTTTTTTGGCGGTCGCATCGGCACCAATCTGATCGAACTCGGTTTTATCGACGAAGTTGTCCTGGCGCGTTTTTTGAGCAAAAAACTGGCAGTTCCTTGTGTTGACCCGGGCGATCTGCTGGATATCGCGCAGGAGGTTGTCGATCTGATCCCGGCTGAGTTGGCGATTCAACATCAGATTGTACCGATCCGGGTTGAAAATCGGCGCCTGTTCATGGCCATGGCTGATCCGCTGGCGCTGGCGGTCATCGATGAGCTTGCTTTTATCACCGGTCATGTTGTCAAGCCACTGATCGCCCCGGAGGTGCGCCTGGTTCAGGCGCTTGGTCACTACTATGGGTTCGCTATCAGTGAGCGTTATCAGCGTATTTTTGAGCGGCTCGAAGCGGAGCGCCGCGAACGCGAACAGGAAGAGCTGACGCGCGAGGAAGAACGGCAGGCGCGCGAAGAAGTGCAACGGAAACATGAGCAGGCACAACGGGCGCGTGAAGCAGAGGAGCAGGCTCATGCAGCGGAGTTGCGGGCTTTGGCAGAAGCCGAGGCGGAAGAGCTCTGGCGCGAACGAATGCAGCGTTACTCGATCAGCGAGTTTTCCAAGTCCCTGGCAAATGCCACGCACCGTCGCCAGATTGCCGACACATTGATGCGCTTTGTCGGGCAGGAATTTCGTTTCGGAGCCCTTTTCCTCATCAAGGAACACATCGCTGCTGGCTGGCGGGCAGCTTGTCTTGGTGAACCATTGCCCGCTTTCGACCATGTCAAATTGCCACTGTTGCCATCCTCGGTGTTGGGACAAGTGGTTGCAAGCGGGAAATCCTGGGTCGGGGTTGTGCCTGCAACGGCGGATAATGCCGACTTTAAAGGATTGTTTGATCAGGATAACAACGATGATGTGTTGGTGGTGCCGGTAGTTGTCGACCAGCGCACCGTGATTCTGCTGGTCGCCGCAGGGAGCCGCGATGCGAACGTTCACGGTCAAACAATCGTCGAGAAACTGGCGCACAAGGCGGCCCTGGCTTTTGGTATTCTCATTTCCAGAGATCGGATACTCCTCAATTAACTTTACGGCTTCAAATAATTATTCTTGACAAGAGCCGCGATCGGGATTATCTTGACCAACTGTGACGCGGGGTAGAGCAGTCTGGTAGCTCGTCGGGCTCATAACCCGGAGGTCGCAGGTTCAAATCCTGCCCCCGCAACCAAAAAAATCAAGGGACTTGCATTCAGTTGCAAGTCCCTTTTTATTTGTCCTGTACACCATTTTGTATACCACAACAGGGTACACAAGCTTTTTATTTTTCTTTTCAGGTGATCTTCAGCTCCCAGGAACCCCATGCTCCTTCAGTGTCTGATGTTTATTTTAACTTGAAAACTCAAATCATTTTCAAGTTGACAGTGGACAATTTCTTCCGTGCTTTCTGAAATCAGTTTTCAATTTCTTTCGCCATCGCGGCGAAGCGGCAACTTATTCAGACGACAAAAGGAGAAATGCAATGTTCAACCGTTTACTGACAACCACGCTGGTATTGATGAGTCTGCTGGTCCTCCCTGTTGCGGGCTCGGCCGCAACGATGGCGGAGCTGGAGCGGCGGCTCGACATCGTCTCTCAGGAGCTGCAGAGCCTGAAGAATGAATCGGCGGTAACCGGCGAGATGGATTACTCGTCGACCTTCGGACTCGGCCCGGCCGCTTCCAAGGTCTACAAACTTAACCGGGGCCTCTCCATCGGTGGCTACGGCGAAGGCCACTTCAGCAATCTGGTCAGCGACAAAGACAGTAGCAGCGACACCGCCGATATGCTGCGCGCCATCCTCTATGTCGGATACAAGTTCTCCGACCGGATCGTCCTGAACACCGAATTCGAGATTGAGCATGCCAATGAAATTTATACCGAGATGGTCACCCTCGACTTTCTCCTCCATGAAGCGATCAACCTGCGCACCGGTCTTCTGCCGGCCCCGATGGGGATCACCAACGAACTGCACGAGCCGACCCTCTTTCACGGCAACAAACGCCCCTATGTGGAGAGCGAAGTTATCCCCAGCACCTGGCGGGAGATGGGGGCGGGCGCCTTCGGCAAACTCAGCGATAAACTGGAATACAAGCTCTATGTGATGAACGGCCTGCAGGGCGCTGACTTCACCAGCAAGGGGCTGCGCGGTGGCCGGCAGAAAGGCTCCAAGGCCAAGGCGGACGACTGGGCGCTGGTCGGCAGCCTCGCCTACGAACCGGTCCTCGGCCTCAACCTCGGCGGCAGTTTCTACCTCGGCGACAGCGGTCAGCAGGAAGTCCTCGCTGCGAACTGCAGCGAAGCCGACGTCTTCACCGAAATCTATGAAATCCACGGGCAATACAAAGCGCAAGGCCTCGAACTCAAGGCCCTCGGCACCATTGTCCAGATCGACGACAATGAACTGATCGGCGCCAATGTTCCGGAGGAAATCGTGGCCTGGTACGGAGAGGTGGCCTACGACGTAATGCCGCTGTTCGCCAGGGGAACCACCCAGTACCTGGCGCCCTTCTATCGCTACGAAAACATCGATTATCAGGGGAATAACGAAGATCTCAACCTCTATAACGTCGGCATCAGTTACAAGCCGATCCCCAACGTCGTCCTCAAGGCCGACTACCGAATTTCAATAAAGACGCCGGTGCCAAGGCCGACGAGCTGAATCTCGGGTTTGGCTACATTTTTTAAAAGCTTTTCAACGTTACCTCCTGCCGGGGGACGGGCGACCGTCTCCCGGAATTTTTAATTGCGGAGACTGTCATGCTGATCAAACCTTTGGAAATCGTCATCGTCCTCACTCTCATTCTGGCCGCCTTCGACAGTATCGCTCAGGGCAGGGTTTATCTCCCCAAAGCCGAGGCGTTGCAACGTGCCTTCCCTGGGGCGGATGAGGTCGAGACGGCCAACCTCTATCTCACCGAAGCAGAAATGGCAGGGGTGACAAAAGCCTCAGGAACCTCGGTTGATTCGGCGTTGTATTCATTTTATGTGGGGGAAAAAGAGGGGAGAATAATCGGCTACGCGTCGATCGAGGCGGCGACGGTGCGCACCTTGCCGGAGACGGTGATGGTGGTGATGAATCCGGACGGGACCGTCCGTTTCGTTGAGATTCTGGCTTTTTTCGAGCCGCAAGAGTACCAGCCTGCGAAGCGCTGGCTCGATCAGTTCAGAGGGGAGGAACTCAGTTCCAGTCTGCGCGTCGGCGGCAAAATTCAAGGTCTGACCGGTGCGACCCTGTCGGCCCAGGCGGTTACCCGGCAGGTGCGCAAGAGCAGCGCGATGCTGCGCCTCTTTCTGGAGCGACAGTGATGAAGGTGATGATGACCGGGCCCGGAGGCAACCCTTTGGGGAGGACGATTCTGATTTTTTTCTACACCTATTTTCTTCTCCACTGGGTCACCGGTATTTTCATGTTTCGCGAAAAACTCGGGTTCGGTTACGCTTCAGTGGTGCGCTATTATCTCGGCGACCCGGATATGTTCATGAATCCCCGCAGCTTCATCGGCTTGCTCGAGGTGACACACTTTCATCTCTTCGCCATGGGGCTCTTTTTTGTGGTTTTCAGCCACCTGCTCCTCTTTACCCCATTTCGCAAACAGATCAAGGAAGTGCTCATTCGGCTGCTGGCCGTGGCAATCCTGAGCGACATGGCTGCTGGCTGGCTGGTGCGCTACGCCGCTGCCCACTTTGCCTGGCTCAAGCTCGGCGCCTTCTGGCTGCTGCAAGGGGTGTCCCTCCTCATGCTTCTGGGTCTCCTCCTCGCTTTGTTCAGCAAGGAGCGGCACCAGACGGACTGAACGGAGGGGGGCGAGCCGGCAATTTCCTTGGCAAACGGTTCTGCGAATCGTGCAAGGGACGGTGGATTTATCCCCATTAACGCGCTTCTCACTCAGGCTGACCCAGGCCGACCCCGGTGTTAACCTGAGTGGAGTGGATAACCAGAAAGATTTATTAATTCAAGCCTCGCTTGCCGTTGTGCTTCGGACGGTGAAAAAACACCAACTCCCTGACCGATCACCAGTGTGTCCCGCTTCAGGGCAAATGTCAGGTTCCCCCGCGTAAAATCGCCGATTCCCTTCAAACGCAAGTAGCCTGTGTTCAGATCTTAACGTTTCAGCTCAAGGTGGACAGAATCACTACCACCGATGATGCCGTGCATTGACACTGGGATTAGACTCGGATCAGGCTTATGGCATCGATCTTGTTAGCAAAGAATCGGCTTTAATCGGTAAAGATCGTTTGACAACCGGCGGCCAATTCGTATATTTTCAAGTCATTTGAATGGGAGAACTCCGCTTGTTTTCCCTTACTTCGCCTCTGGCGAGCGCATGGCTTAACCCCAATCGCCCACGAGGAGCTTGAGAAATGGCCGAGATGGAAGACCGCTGGTTATCGATAAGTGAGATCTGCAAGTACCTCGGGGTCAGTAATGACACCGTGTACAAGTGGATTGATAAACATGAAATGCCCGCGCATCGCATGGGCCGCCTCTGGAAGTTCAAGAAGGATGAAGTGGACGAATGGGTAAAGGCCGGTGGCGCCGCCGAGCATTACAAAAAGGAATCCTGACCAAGAATGAATAACGACAGATACAGCATGTCATTTACAACGGGCAGTCTCTTTCACCGCGAATCGGTGAAGCTGGCCGCGCTGTATCTTGATCTTGGCGACTGGAACTCTGTTCGAGACAAGGTCATCGCAGAAAACTTACTACAGACAAGAACACTGAATACGCTCAAACGAGTCTGCCGCGAGATCATATCTCGGCTTAGAACGATGAGCCCAGGTGAACTTGAATTCCTTGTTGAGGGCAGCCACCAAGAGCAGGCCTATCTCCTGTGGCTCGCCGTTTGCCGTCGGTACAGATTCATCGCTGATTTTGCCGTCGAAGTGCTTCGAGAGCGCTATATCACGCTGAAAGCTGATCTGACCTTTGATGATTTTGATTCCTTCTTCAACCAAAAGTCCGAATGGCATTTGGAACTGGATAAGATCACCCCGGCGACACGAAGCAAATTGCGACAGGTCTTATTCAAGATACTTCGAGATGCGGATCTCTTAACGGCCAACAACATGATTAACGCTGCCATGATCAGCCCGAGACTGTTGGATGTGGTTACGCAGTGCAGCCGCCGGAATATTTTGTGCTTCCCTGTTTTTGAATCAGATCTAAAAAGGACTAATCCGTGATTTCACATCTGACTAAGCATAATTTGCCAGAAGGGAGAGACCATCTCCTCGCGGTCATATCAGGGAAGCGATTTCTCAATAAGCAAGGCCTAGGCAACGAGGTCCCGTTTTTTATCTGCCCATTTCATGCAGATATTCAAGTTGAAGTAGAACGCCTGCAACACCAATTGGTCAATCTCCTTGAACAAACCGGTGTCCGAATGCTGGAGATCAACCTGTACGACCTTTCGATGGAAATCCTCAAAGAGCGTGATGTCTGGAACCAAATTCTCGAGATGGAGGAGTCTGTCTCCAAAGAGCAGCTCAAAGAACTACTTCAAGGCGTGCTGGACCCCGAAGCGCATCTTGTTCCGGCCATTGCGGCCAAGCTGGCAAGCACGGATTTCGAGGTTCTTTTTCTGTCCGGCGTTGGCGAGGTTTTCCCCTACATCCGCTCGCACAACGTTTTGAATAATTTGCAGAGCACGGCGAAAGAAAAGCCGACCGTCATGTTTTTCCCAGGAGCCTACACCCAGTCCCTGGAGTCAGGAGCATCTCTCGATCTCTTCGGAAGGCTGCATGACGACAAGTATTACCGGGCATTCAACATCTTTCACTGCGAAGCATAAACGAGGGAAGCGTGATGACTCTTAAGACCATTTTTAACAAGCCAGTTGACCGCCCGATTGAAGGGGTCATCAAAGCTGACGATGAAGCCAGCCTTCGCCTCGAAATTGAAGAATACGTGCTGACCAATGAAGTCGAGAAGCGGCTTGAGTCTTTCCTGGATGCCTACAACAACTACGAAGGTGCCAACGGCGTTTGGGTTTCCGGTTTCTTTGGGTCCGGTAAATCCCACCTGTTGAAGATGCTGGCGCTCTTGCTCGAAAACCGGCAGATCGACGGGGCCTCCGCACTTGACCTGTTCCTGCCGAAGTGTGGTGAAAACGAAATCCTGCGCGGCGATCTCAAGCGAGCGGTCGCCATCCCGTCGAAAAGCATTCTGTTCAATATCGACCAGAAAGCGGATGTCATCAGCAAGACCCAGATCGATGCGCTCCTTGCTGTTTTTGTCAAAGTCTTTGACGAGATGTGCGGCTACTACGGTAAGCAGGGACACATTGCCCAGTTCGAGCGCGACCTCGACAGCCGTGGCCTCTACGAACAGTTCAAATCCGCCTATGAATCCATGGCAGGCAGAACATGGCAAAAAGGCCGCGAACAGGCCCTGCTGGAGGCGAAAAACATCGCCAAAGCCTATGCCCAGACAACGGGTGGCGACGACCCGTCAGCCATGGGAATACTGGATAAGTACCGCAGCCAATACCGTGTCTCCATCGAGGATTTTGCTAAACAGATAAACGCCTATATCGAACGACAATCGACCCAGGAAAATAAAAAAGAGTTCCGCCTCAACTTCTTTATCGACGAGGTCGGTCAGTATGTCGCCGAAAACGTCAAGCTTATGACCAACCTCCAGACCATTGCCGAAAGCCTGGCCACCAAATGCCGAGGCCGCGCGTGGGTCGTTGTGACCGCTCAGGAAGATATGGGGACAGTCGTGGGTGAGATGGGCAAACAACAGGGTAACGACTTTTCAAAAATTCAGGCACGGTTTGCTAACCGCATGAAGCTGACCAGCGCCGATGTGGCAGAGGTCATTCAAAAGCGCCTGCTGACGAAAAACGAAGAAGGCGTTCGTCTTCTGTCGGACATTTATCATGCGCAGTCGAACAACTTTAAGACCCTGTTCGACTTTGCGGATGGGTCCCAAACCTACCGGAACTTTCAGGATCGGGATCACTTCATTCACAGCTACCCGTTTACCCCGTACCAATTCTCACTGTTCCAGTCGGCCATTCAGAATCTGTCGCAACATAACGCCTTCGAGGGTAAGCACAGCTCGGTGGGCGAACGATCCATGCTTGGTGTGTTCCAACAGGTGGCGATCCAGATCGGGGATCATGAAGTTGGTCAGCTGGCGACTTTCGACCTGATGTTCGAGGGAATTCGTACTGCACTTAAGTCACAGATCCAGAAGGCAGTCATCCAGGCAGAGACCCATCTTGATGGTCCTTTCGCGATTCGCCTGTTGAAGGCGCTCCTTCTGGTCAAATATGTCAAAGAGTTCAACCCGACTGTTAGGAATCTCTGCGTCCTGATGCTGGATTGTTTTAATCAGGATCTACCTGCGTTGAAAAAAAATGTCGAAGAAGCGTTAAATCTTCTGGAACAGCAGACCTATGTGCAGCGCAATGGTGAGATCTACGAATACCTCACCGACGAGGAAAAAGACGTCGAACAGGAAATCAAGAACACTGAAGTGGAGTCGTCAGACGTTTCTGCCGAGCTTGAGAAACTCGTTTTTGACCACGTCATCAAGCATCGGAAGATTCGTTACGACGTCTCGGATAATAAAAATGGCGGCCAGGACTACCCGTTCTCCCGAAAACTTGATGATCGGTTGCACGGGCGGGAGTACGATCTGGCCATCCATGTCATCAGTCCGTTCCATGAGTACGCAGAAAATGAACAAATGCTGCGGACAAGCTCAACATACAAATCCGATGAACTGTTTGTGGTCATGCCAGTAGATGAACGGTTGATGCGCGACATCCTCATGTACAAGCGGACGGAGAAATACATCCGCCAGAACATTTCGATTACACAGCAGGACGCGGTGAAACGTATCCTGACCGACAAGGGATTCCAGAACCGGGAACGGTATGCCGAGCTGCAGCAGCGCGTTCAAAACCTGATGGGTAAGGCTAAGTTGTTCTTGGCAGGTGGCGACATCGAAATAGGTTCCGAGGACGCCCAAACTCGAATAATACGCGCTTTTTATGAACTTGTTTCCCGTGCGTACCCGAACCTTCGCATGCTGCGCGGTATCACTTACACCGAGAATGATATCGCCAAATGTCTTAAATCGTCACAAGACGGACTGTTTGGCAACGACGCCACCCGCCTGGACGAGTCGGAGCAGGAGCTTTTGGCTTTCATCCAGAGCAATAACCGGGGCGGCGTGCGTACCACGCTGAAAAACCTGCTGGAGAAATTCGAACGCAAGCCCTACGGCTGGTACTACGCCGCCGTGCTTTGCACCCTGGCCAAGCTGTGCGCTCGCGGTAAGGTCGAGGTTCGCACCGACGGCAACCTGCTTGAAGAAGACGAGCTGGAACGGACACTGCGCAATACCCATGGCCACGGCAATGTAGTGCTGGAGCCCCAGGTCGAGTTCACCGCGTCGCAGGTTCGAGCTCTTAAGGAGTTCTTTGAGGACTTCTTCGATGCCCCGCCCGGTTCCAGTGAAGCGAAGGCGCTCGGCAAGGAGACCGGCACAGCGCTCCAGGAGCTCTTGCATCAGCTCACCCCGCTGGCGGCTCAGGCATCCCAATATCCGTTTCTTAATGCGCTGACACCGGTGCTTGAGAAGCTCAAGGAGCTAACCGGCAAGCCCTATACCTGGTACCTGACCGAACTTGCCCGTCAGGAAGACGCGCTGCTCGACATGAAGGAAAGCGTCATCGATCCTGTCCGCAAGTTCATGAGCGGGCCGCTGAAAGGCATCTTCGATAACGCCCGCAAGTTCGTTCAAACTCAGGAGCCCAACTTCGCCTACATCGATGGCGACGAAACCGCTCAGGTGGTTGCCAGCTTGACCGATCCGGAATGTTTCAAGGGCAACCGCATGCAGCAGGTTAAGACGCAAGTCGAAACCCTGCAGGAAAAAGTCAACGCCCAGATTGAGGCCGAGATTGTCAAAGCCAAGGAGACCGTTGCCGCCCTCAAAGGTCGTCTCTGCGGCATGGCTGAATTCGGCGCATTGAACGGCGAGCAGCAGGAGCAAATCACCCGTCCGTTCAACGAATTCACCGCGGCCATTGAGCGCCAGAAGCTGATTGCCGTTATCCGCGACACCCTGCGCCGGTTTGAGGAAGGCGACTACCAGCGCCAGCTTTCACAGATGACAACCTGGGCGCAACCGGCACCAACACCCGAAACTGCCCCGGAACCCGGCGGGACCGCCATGCCGGATGAAGGTGTAAAACCTACACCACCGGCCAAACCGGAACCGCGTATCGAGTATGTGCCCAGCCGCTCGGTGAAGGTCTCTTTCGATAAAGCCTGGCTGGCCGACGAGACCGACGTGGAACGCTACCTGGAATCCCTGCGCGAGGCGCTGCTGGAAGAGATCCGCAAAGGCAAACGAATTCAGATTTAGGAACCACGAATGGACACGAATGAACACGAAATTGGCCAATTGATCCAGCAAGGAGAAAGTCTCTCGCTGGAATTCAAGAGCGACCTGAAGTGCCTGCCAGACCGTGACTTGGTAGCTACAGTCGTTTCATTAGCCAATACCGACGGCGGCAACCTGTTGCTTGGGGTTGAGGATGACGGCGCGGTTACCGGCTTGCACGCGAATCATCTCAATGTGTCGGGCATTCCTTCGTTAATTGCCAACAAGACCAATCCCGCCATATCTGTCCGAGTAGAACGATGCGAGTTGCAGGGCAAATCTATCGCCCGTATCGTCGTACCTAAATCACGACAATTGGTATCAACTTCCGATGGCCTGCTAGTCCGGAGACGACTCAAACTGGATGGCACTCCAGAAGCAGTGCCATTCTACCCCCATGAGTTCATCCAGCGTCAGTCGTCAATGGGGCTTGTCGATCCCTCAGCCATGGTGCTTGAAACGTTAGAGACAGGTCAGTTCGACCCACTGCAACGCCTGCGTATTCGTAACGCCATCAAAAAATACGGTGGCGAACAGCCTTTGTTGTCGTTGTCGGATGAAGAACTGGATGGCGCTTTGGGTTTGATCAAAAGCAGCGGCGACAAACGACGCCCAACAGTTGCGGGACTCCTGCTATTGGGCACAGAGGAGCTGCTGCGCACCCATTTGCCCGCTTATGAAGTCGCTTTTCAGGTTCTGAGCGGCACGGATGTCAAGGTGAACGAATTTTACCGCAAACCCCTGATCGAGACCTTTGAAGAGGTCGAGCTTCAATTCAAGCCCTGGGTGGTGGAAGAAGAACTGGAGGTCGGCCTGTTTCGCGTTCCGATACCCAACTATGACCGTCGGGCTTTTCGGGAGGGTTTTGTCAATGCCCTGGTTCATCGGGATTTCAGTCGGCTGGGGGCTGTTCATGTAAAAATCGACAATAACGGCCTGAACATCAGCAGTCCCGGTGGTTTTGTAGAAGGGGTCAACCTCGGCAACCTGCTGGTGGCGGCACCCCATTCGCGCAATCCGCTGCTGGCTGACATTATCAAGCGAATCGGTCTGGCTGAGCGCACCGGACGCGGCATCGACCGCATTTATGAAGGCATGCTGCGTTACGGTCGGCCAGAACCAGACTATGGCCTTTCCAACCCCTATCTGGTCAATCTATTCATGGCCAATGTGGCCGCTGATCGGGAATTCTTGAGGATGGTGGTTGAACAAAACGAGCGGCTTGGCGAACCGCTCGTTGAGCCACTAATCGTCCTTACTCGTCTGCGGGATGAGCGCAGACTGACCACCAGCGATCTCGCACCCTCCCTTCAGAAGAGCGAGTCGCAAACCCGGATCATTCTCGAAAAACTACTGGAGACGGGTCTGATCGAAGCCCATGGCTCCGGCCGGGGGCGCAGTTACACGCTCAGCGCCGGAGTTTATCGGCGGAGCGGGCAGAAAGCCGCCTATGTCCGTCAGGTCGGCTTTGATGCGATTCAACAAGAGCAAATGGTTCTGAAATATATCGCTACCCATGGAGGGATCAAACGAGCGGATGCCGCAGAATTATGCCGGATCAGCCCATTTCAAGCCACGCGATTGCTTAAACGCATGGAAAAGAACGATTTGGTAAAGCCTGTTGGTCAGGGAAAGGGGACGCATTATGTGCAGCCAAAGTGAAAATACGAGCGTCGCACGCAATCGCTCGTATTTTGCGAGCGGCGCACATTCACTCATATTTATGCGCCCGGCTCATAAATGCGTGCATAGCCTTTCCTCTTTCCGTGTATTCCGTGTATTCCGTGGTCAAAAATTATTCGCGTGGATTCGTGTCCATTCGTGGTTCAAAAGGTGT
Organism: Desulfuromonadales bacterium; assembly: GCA_029210745.1. Lineage (GTDB taxonomy): Bacteria > Desulfobacterota > Desulfuromonadia > Desulfuromonadales > JAHYIW01 > JAHYIW01. The sequence goes on along the minus strand of JARGFI010000031.1, from coordinate 666 downwards.
TGTCTGATATGGAAACCGCAAAACTAAAAAAATTCGCTCAGTTCGCTCGGCGCAGCCTGTTGGAGCAGGTCTCCGCCAAGCTAAAACTGGTGCTGGCTGAAAACAGTGCGGCTCGGCGTGAACGTGCCGAGGCCATCAAGAAGCTCGAAGAGGCGATCAAGGGGCACGGTAAGGAACAGGTTATCGAGCGGGTGGCCTACATCTGGTTCAACCGCTTCTGCGCCCTGCGCTTCATGGATGTGAACCGCTATAACCGGGTGAATGTGGTCTCCCCAGCCGACCCCGGACAGTTCCAGCCCGAGATTCTGGCCGAAGCCAAGATGGGGCACATCGACGACGAGATGGTGCACGACAAGATCCGGCAGCAGATCTTCGCTCTGCTCGACGGCAAAGCGCCCAGCCGCGATCCGCAGGGCGAGGCTTACCGCCTGCTGGTGGTGGCCGCCTGCAACTTCTGGAACAAGGCAATGCCGTTCCTGTTCCAGCGCATCGACGATTACACCGAACTGCTGATGCCCGACGATCTGCTCTCGGGCAACTCCATCCTCGCCTATACCCGCGAGGCGATGACGCCCGATGCCTGCGAGGATGTCGAGGTGATCGGCTGGCTCTACCAGTTCTACATCTCCGAGAAGAAGGACAAGGTGTTCGACGGACTGAAGAAGA
>JARGFI010000030.1 GCA_029210745.1 Desulfuromonadales bacterium | reverse complement strand
CATGCTCATGCTCATGCTCATGCTCATGCTCATGCTCATGCTCATGCTCATGCTCCTCAAACTCATGCCCCGGATGCTGATGCTCATGTACGGAAGGCGTAACCGGCGGGTGCTCGTGCGCGTGGCGGTGTTCGGACGCGGGTTTTGCTTCGTTGGGGTGAACGTGGACAAATTCGTGGATGTGCTCATGGACGTGTTCATGCGGGTGGCTGTGCAGATAGTCACCGTGGCGGTGCTGGTGATCGTGCAGGTGTTTGTGTTGATGGGCGTGGGCGTGCTGGTGCTGTAATTGCTGAATCTCCATGCCGCTGCGGCCCCGATAACCGAAATCGAGGCGGTTGAGATCGTTGAGCTGCTGGTCGGCAAAGAAATCGGTCGTGGCGTAATCGCGCTGCACCCGTCCCTGATGCAGCACAATGGTGCGGGTGGTCAGGCGGTCGACAAAGAACAGGTCGTGGCTGACGAGGATTTTCGTCACGTCGAGTGCGGCGACGATCTCCAGCAGCAACTCTTCCCCTTCCGGATCGAGCCCGGCGCTCGGTTCATCGAGAATCAGCACCTCCGGTTGCATGCTCAAAACACTCGCCAGCGCCAGCCGCTTGCGCTCGCCGCCACTCAAGTGGAGCGGCACCCGCTCCTCATAGCCGGTTAATCTGACCGCCGCCAGCGCAACCGCGACCCGGCGCTCAATCTCGTCCGTGGTCAACCCCATTTGGCGGGGTCCAAAAGCAATTTCCGCGGCGCATGAGGGGCAAAAGAGCTGGTCGGCGCTGTCCTGAAAGACCATCCCGATCTGTTTCCAGAGGCGTTTGCGCCCCTTGCGCTCGACCGCCTGTCCGGCAAAGAGATAGTCACCATGCGCCGGGAGAATCCCCATCAGACAGGAGAGCAGGGTGGTCTTTCCGGCACCGTTTTCGCCGACGATAGCGAGGGTGTCCCGCGCGTTAATCGCCAGATCGACGCCGCGCAGCGCGTGGGTGCCGTCAGGGTAATTGTAGGTCAGGTCGCGCAGTTCGATAAGTGGTGCTGTGGCCGCCGCAGGTGCTGCCGCGACGACCGGGGCCGTGCTGCCCCTGGTGCCGGGCAATGCGCTGTCGTTGCCGGAAAGGTTGGACGGCGGCATGCGTCGGTCGAAGCGAAAGGAGAAGTCGAGACCGTGTTCACGCAGGGCGTCGCGCTGGGCGACCAGTTCCTGCAAGGTGTAGTCGTGGTGGATCTGTCCCCGATCGAGGACGACGGCGCGCGGGCAGAGTTCAAAAAGGAAGAGCAGGTCGTGGCTGATGCAGATCAGGGTGCCGTGAAAATCCTTGAGCAGTTGCAGGAAAACCTCTTCCTGCCGAGGGTCGAGATTGGCGGTCGGTTCATCGAGGATCAGGACTTCGGGATCCATCGCCAGGACCGTGGCGAGAGCGGCCCGTTTTTTCTGACCGTAGCTGAGCTGGTGTGGTGCCTTGAACATCAACTCGGCCAGCCCCACCTCGTGGAGTACCCGGCGTACCTGGTGGTCGACAACCTGCCGATCCCTCCCCTGATTAAGCGGGCCGAAGGCGACGTCTTCATAGAGGGTATTGCAGAAGAGCTGGTCATCAGGGTCCTGAAAGAGCAGCCCGATACTCGGGCGCGGGGCGCTGTGGGGCTCTCCTTTCCAGTGCAGGCTGCCGTGGGAAGGGCGATGCAGCCCCGCCAGCAGACGCGCCAGGGTTGATTTCCCCGAACCGTTCTGACCGACCAGGGCGATGCGATCTCCCGCGGCGATCTTCAGGTTGATCCGCTCCAGGGCCGGGTGGCCGTTCGGGTAATGACAAGCGACCTCGTCCAGTGTAAAGAGAAGTTTGCCTGCTGGTTCCAGCGGGGTATGGCGGGCCAGGTCGTGCATTGTTCCTAACCCAGAACGCCGGTCGGCAACAGCCGATCGATGGCGAGCAGGATGAGAGCTGTGCCCAACCAGAGTGCGCTGATGAACCCGTCGCTCGCTCGCAGGGAGAATTCCTCACGGTCGGGGAGGGTGCCGTTGAAGCCGCGAGCGAGCATCGCAGCGTAGACCCGTTGGGTGCGTTCATAGCTGCGCACGAAGAGCATGCCGAGAAAATTTCCGGTGCTGCGGACGGTGTCGAGATCGGTGCGCTTGCAAAACCCCCGCACCTCCATTCCGGTCGCCATGCGGCGCGCCTCGTCAAGAAAGACAAAAATGTAGCGATGGGCAAGGAGAATCATCAACGTGATCTGGCGCGGGACGCCGAGGCGACTGAGTCCTTCGAGCGTTCTCGGCAGCGGTGCGGTCGCCAGCAACGGTTCCATCAGCAGGGCGACGGTGATTGCCTTGGCACTGACCAGCAGCGCCAGTTCCAGTCCGCGTAGGTTGAGGGTGAACCAGTCCTGCTGCCCGAAGATCAGCACAACGTCGGCGGGGCGGGTCACGGCGGTCAACGGCATGATCAGCAGAAACATGCTGAGAAAGCCGGTCATCGCCGCGACCCGGCGCAGGGCGTTGCGCCACGGCAGGCGCGCCAGCCAGATAGCGGCAAGACTGACCAGCAGGGCGGCGAGGGTCGGCCACAACGATGTCAGGGAAACGGTCAGCAGGGCAAACAGGAGCAGTGTGGCTATTTTGCAGCGCACGTCCCAGCGATGCAGGCACGAATCGGCGCGACCAGTCGCATCGATTGCCGGGATCGACCAGTCGCGTTCCTCGCGATCACCGTTGGCATCGGTGGTGCGCAGCGCCCAGCGCAGCGCGCTCAGCGCAGCAATCGGGAAGATCAGGAGCAGCGGGAGCAGCGCGGAGGAAAGGTGGACAATCTGCGGGGTAACGGTTGTCATACATTCAGCTTTTGCGGCGGGATGAAGGGCTGTTGTCGCAGCAGTTCCGGCTTGACTGTGTAGAGAAAAGAGACGACAAAGGCGCTGACCGTCGCTTCGATCAAAATGACGGGAAGATGGGCGACCAGCGCCAGTTTGGCCACGCCGAGAAAATCATCCCCGGCGCTGACCAGCAGCAGGGCGAGCAGCAGCGCCGAGCCGACGGTGCCAAGCCCTCCGGCCAGGGCCCCGGCGAGGATATGGCGCTGCCTGGTCGTTCCCCTCAAGTGGCGGAAAAAGAAGCCACAACAGAGGGCGGGGATCCCCATCATCAAGGCGTTGGCACCGAGGGCAGTGAGTCCGCCGAACTGGAAGAGGAGACTCTGGAGGAGCAGCCCGAGAGCGATGGCGAGAAACGCCGCCGGGCCGAGGAGCGCGCCGACCAGACCGGGAATCAGCAGATGGACGCTGGTCGGGCCGAGCGGCACATGAACCAGTGAGGCGATAAAGAATGACGCGGTCAGGACCGCAACCTTCGGTAGTTCGTCGTTGCTGATGCGTCGGGCACTCCATCCCGCGAGCACCATGCTCCCCGCGTAGCAGCCCAGGATCAGGCTGGTCGGTAAGACCCCGTCAGAAATATGCATCAGCCTTTTTTCCGACTTTTAAGCCAGGCAACTCCACCGAAGATGCCGACGATCCAGCCGATGCCACCGACAATCGCTACCGGGTCAAATTTATCCTCAGCCTCGCGCAGGGCCTTGGCTTTCGCTTCGGCGCGGAAAATGTCATGGGAAAGTTTTTTGTTTTCATTGGTCAGGCGGGTGATCGTTTCGGTGCAGCGATCCTGATTGGTGGCGGCAAAGGTTGGTCCGATGGAGAACGTCAGCAGCAGGCAGATGCCGGTCAGGGGGAGAGTGCGGGTGAGACGAAATTCAGTCAGATTCTTCATGGTTGCAGATCGCCCTTCTTTAAAATGATACTATTTCTGTGCCCCATGCTGGCGTCGATAATAATCGTCAGGTCGGAACGTGTGTTTATTTTAAAGTTGAACAGGCCCTCATCATCAGTGCGACCGGTCAGCAACTCGTTGTCCTCGGCATCAAGGACGATAATCTGGCCACCTTTGACCGGACGACCATCGGGAAAATAGGTTTCACAATAGACCGTTCCTGCCGCGACCCAGGCAAAGATGTTGACCTTATGAGCAAGCGCCGTGCCGCTTGAGAGCACGCATAAAAGAACGGTGCAGAGCAGATATTTCATCGGGTGGCTTCCATCGTTACCATGCGTTCAATCCAAGGTCAAAATCAGTCAATATCACGCGCCTGCACCCAATAGACCGCGCCGATTTCAACCGCTTTTTCGACGCCATCGTGTTTAAGCGTCCAGTCCGCCTCGCTCAGTGCGGAAAATCCCCACCAACCGGCTTTGGGCAGGGCATAGTGGAAGATGCCGTTGCCATCGGCGGTGACGACTTGCGTCACGTAGGGGGCTGACGGCGGGTGTATGGTTCCGTTAACCGCACGCTCATTTAAATATTCGACTTCGACGCTGGCATGCGGAGCCGGTTTTCCGTTGAGGAGCACTTTTCCGCTGAACAGGTTGCCGCTCCAGAGTCCGTAGGGGCGGGTCAACGGGATGATTTCGGTTTCAAGCCCGACCGGTTCGTTCCACCCCTGTTCCAGACCGAGGGCATGGACACAAACCTTGGTGTAATGGACGATGAACAGATCCTCCGCCGCTTCCCAGTAGGGGGCGGGTTCGACGAAGAAGGTATGATCTCCGGGGCGCTGGATGGTGTAGTCTGCACTCCAGAAGTGAAAATCTTGCTGTTGCTCTGCACCGCGCCCTTTGGTTGCTGACAAGGTTGGCAGCAGGTCGTGCGACTGGCCGCGCACCAACACCCCGAAACGGCGCGGTTGTTCCATTTCCATGTAATGTCCTTCGGTCGGGTGGATAAACTTGACCTGCACGTTGAGAGTGCGGTTGTCACCGGCCATGATGATGTCGGTCGACGGCAGGGTCACGCCGAAGTGGGCAACGGCGGCGGCCGGCATGAGAAGGAGTATCAACAGGGTTGAAAATCGTGTGGACATGAAACCTCCGCAGGGTGAAATTTGACGATATGATAAGGAGGCTGCGGCGGGATGTCAATCATTTTGTGTTACGAATAAATTATTCGTGTTACCAAAGCTTTGCCTGTACGGTGCGCAGAAAGTCAGCCAACTGCCGGGGATGGGTAAAGGGGAGGCCATGCCCGGCATCGGGGATGATGGTGCAGTCGACGGGAGGGGGAGACAGCACCCGGTCCAGTGCTCCGTGAATGGCGAAGACCGGACAGTCGGGGGGAGTTGTTTCGCGGCAGTTACGCAACATCCAGCTCCCCTGATCAATCAGTTGTCGCGGGGTGTCATAAAACATGGTCCGGGCGATAGCGAAATCTTCACGGGCGCCGATGCCGAACATTCTGGCCATCGCCTTGTCGGAGGTCAGGACGCGACCGACCAGCGCAAATGGGAGCAGATGCAGAAGTCCGCCGAACAGGCGTCCGGCGCTGCCGAGTCCGCTTGCTCCAAAGGTGCTACCGATCAGCACCAGCCCGGCGACCGGTCGCTGGCGGGCAATCGTCGCGGCAACCAGTCCGCCGAACGATGACCCGCCGATGATGTCGTGCACGCCCACATCCAACTCGGCGGCGGTGCGTCCGGCGTAGTCCCCCAGCACTTCACCGTCGAACGGGATCAACAGTCGCGGCGTTTCTACGTCGATCCCGGTGGCGCGCAACGGCGCATACATGCGTTCATCGGCCGCCAGTCCGGGGAGGAGAATCAGGCGTGAATGGCTCATTGAACCGACTCCGATCCTGACTCATCCAGATCCCCCAGCCCGACCCCGTCGATCGTGGTGCCGCAGTAGGTGCAGCATCCGCCGTGCAGATGAATGTTGTGCAGGGAAAAGCCATGACGTTCTATGACCACCCGATGGCATTGCGGACAGCAGGTGTTTTCTCCGGCATTGCCTGGAATATTGCCGGTGTAGACGTAATGCAGTCCAACCTCAAGACCGATATCCCGGACGCGGGTGAGGGTTTCGGGCGGGGTCGGCGGGGAATCGAGAAGTTTCCAGGTCGGGTAAAAGGCGGTGACGTGCCACGGTGTTTGCGGGCCGAGCTCGTCGTAAATAAACGTGGCCAGGTCGCGCAGTTCAGCGGGGTCGTCATTTTTGCCGGGAATAATCAGGGTGGTGATCTCAAGCCAGATATCGTGTTTGCGGTATGCGCGCAGACTGTCGAGAACCTGGGAGAGTTTAGCACCAGCCACCTGATGATAAAATTTTTCCGAAAAACCTTTCAGGTCAATATTGGCAGCATCTATAAACGGTGCAATTTCATCGAGGGCCGGGGCGCTGATATAGCCGTTGGTCACAAAAACATTTTTCAGTTGCGCTTTGCGGGCGAGGATTGCGGTGTCGTGGGCGTACTCATAAAAAATGGTCGGTTCAGTATAAGTGTAAGAGATGCTGAGACAGTCGGCTGAACGGGCCCGTCTGACCACATCGACCGGGGGGAGATAATCGCCGGGGATTTCGCCATGATCAATCGACCATTGGGAGATGTGGTGATTTTGGCAGTGCAGACAACGGAAGTTACAGCCGACGGTTGCAATCGAGTAACTGAGTGATCCGGGGTGAAAATGAAAAAGCGGTTTCTTTTCAACCGGATCGATGGCGCTGGCTACGCTGCGACCGTAAACCAGCGATTTCAGCTCGCCGGAAATATTTTCGCGGACGCCGCAGAGACCACGTTTACCGGGAGCAATCAGGCAGAAATGACGACAAAGCTGACAGCGGACACGGTTATTGTCTTCCGCGTGCCAGAACCGGGCGACGTGCATGGGAACCTCCGCGATAAGTGTGCTCCCATTATAACAAATTTTTTCACAGACTGGTGATCAGGCGGGCAAGTTGTCTGTTGTCGGCTTATTCGGCGTTAACGGTGGTCAGTTCAAGCGGGGCAAAGACAATTTGAATGCGGCGATTCTGGGCGCGCCCGGCAGCCGTACGGTTGCTCGCCAGGGGGCGAAACTGACCGTAGCCGCTGGCGGCCAGACGGTTGCCGTCGATGCCGATTTCATTTTGTAAAAAACGCACCACGTTGGTCGCCCGTGCTGCAGAAAGTTCCCAATTGTCGGCATACATTTTTTTCAGGCGCGGACTGATCGGCACGTTGTCGGTGTGCCCTTCAACAATAATCACTTTGTCTTCAATCGATTTAAGGACCCCGCCGAGACGTTTGATAACCTTTTCTCCGGCGGCGTTGAGCGTCGCCTGACCGGAATCAAAAAGAATTCGCTCGACCAGATTCAGGGTCAGTTTCCCCTGTAACTCTGAAATGGTGATTTCGCCGCGGGTGATTTCTTCTTCCATCTTTGTTACCAGCGAATCATACGTTGCCTGCAACTCTTTGAGCCGATGTTCACGGGTGCGTTGGATTACTTCACTTTGGCGGACCAGTTCCTGTTTTTCTTTTTCGAGGGTTTCAATGCGCTGACGCAGTTCGGTCATGATCGCCCCGGTTTCCGCCCCGCGTGCCGACAGAACCTTTTCCAGCCGGTCTACATCAGCACGACTGCGCAGAATCTCCCGGCTCAGTTCTGACTGGATTTGCAGGGCGGCATCCAGACGGGTTTGCAGATCGGCATTTTTGGCAACCAGCTTTTCCTGTTGCGCGATAGCAAGGGTGTAGTCGCGTTCAAGACTGGTCAGCGAGGCTTCCACTTGCGCGGTTTTTTCTACCTCAGCCTCATAGGTTGCCTGGGCGACACAGCCGGACAGCAGTGTCGAACCGCCAAGGATAATCAGTGTTATGATGAAAGAAAATGAATACATCATCAACCCTTCACTCCGTCAGGGTCAGCGCATCGCCCTGGCCAGATAAAGAAACGTTGCACCGACCGAGATGCTTGCCGCCAGGTTACCCAGGTTGCTGACGATCACCGAAAGCTGGTAGCGGAACGGGTAGCTGTCCGCCAGGTTGACCAGGTCGTAAACTTCAAGATAGAGTTCCGACCCTTTCCAGAGAAAGATCGACGCGAAGACGACGATGAAAGCGACAAAGCCTTTGCCGATCGGCGTGTCTTTGATGTTCAGATAAATTTTGCGAATCAGGTCGATATTGATCAAGGATAAAAAGACCCAGTTCGTCAGGCCGACGATGCGGATAATGCGCAGCGTCGTGGGGGTCGGTGCGGGGTTGATCAGCAAAAAGGCCACCGATCCGGCAATGACCCCGAGAACGCCGAGATAGACAAAGGTTTTGCTCCCCTCAAACTCCAGGGTGCGGGAGAAAACATAATATTCCTGAAAGCCGTGACTCATCACCAAAATGGCGATGGTGCCGACAATGTACCCCATGGCCTCCACGTGCGGAATGTCGGTTCCGGGTAAAAACGGCAGGGCGGAGGGGAGCACCTCGGCAAAGAGGACAAGAAAAAAACCTATTGAGATACTCGTCCAGACGCGGGCGTTACCGAGACTGAAGTAGAATGAAACCAGGCTGGCAATCAGCCAGAGCATGATCTGCATAATATACCAATCCATGGACGATTCTCCTCAAGGGGGTAAATATTGCCGATATCAATTATCTGCAATTAGCTGTGCAGGAAGGGTTTAATGCCGCGTCGCATGTCGTTGACCATTTCTTTGACGGTGCTCGGACCGGCGACCAGCTTGGCCCCGATGGAGAGTTGCGAGAAAAAGTTCTCGAAATCATCTTCGTTAAAAACCAGCTTGCCGTTGACGGCTTTGGAAAATTCCTTTTCCACCAGCGACGCACCCACTTTACCGAGGCGTTGCCCCGCCGTCTCTTTCAGCATGGTGAGCAGGCGTTCCTTGCGCTGCGCGTTCTGTTGCGTCGAGTTTTGCAGTTGTTCTTCCTGCGCCCTGCGGCGTTGTGCGGCGAGGGCATCGCGGGTCTTGATCCACAACTCCGTCAAGTTTGCCGATTCCATCAGGTCGGTCAGTTCGTCCAGTGCCGCCTTGCTGGTGGACAGGACATCCACCTTGGCCCCGGGGAGCCTGGCCACCGACATCGAGGTGTCGGCGCTCATCTCGATATCGGTCGAACCGTCATGAAAGAACCCCAATGGATCACCGTCACGATAAAAAATCAGCGCGGTGCGGTCAGCCGTATAGATGCGCAGACAACCGGTCATGCGCTCGGCCTTGACCTTGCCGAGTAATCCACGGATATCGATAATGTTGAGGTCCTGAGCACGGTAGAGCATTTCGCCGTGCAACAGAGCATGAATACTCACCGCCAGATCCGCCGAAAGTTTAAAGATATTGAGCGTCGCCCGCCCCTTAAGCGCTTGATTAAAGATGCGCGCCAGCGCGTCGTAAGCGACAACCTGGCGCCCTTCTTCCTCGAACAGTGAGCTGATCAGCTTGCCGTTGGCAAAGATAACGATCCCGGTGCCAACGGTGGCATCAAAACGCAGATATCCGGTGAAGTTACCGACATGCAGTTTGGCAAAGGCCTCCGGCAGGTTAATCTTTCCGGGGTTGAGATTTTCTTTAACCGGGTTGCCCCTGGGCAGTTGAAACATGAGTGGGTTCCTGACTGAATGGTTCAACAGGTTGAACATCGGCGCAGAATAAACTAACTGCGCTGTCATTGTCAATTTCATGCGGAAGATGGTGCGTCTTTTTTGCGGTTGAGGCACAGGAAAAACAGACGTGGTCGAACCGGGGGCTGCACCTTTGGAGTCTATGCAAAGGACTCCGGCAGCAAGCTGCAGTTGCGTTGTGGTGATAGTGGCGGGGTGCTATTTCCCCGACAATGCCGCAGAGCCGAAGCTGAAATGATAGATCGCGAAGCTGCCATCGAGGTCGATCAGTCTGATATTGAGCAGGGCATCGCCATTTTCATAGACGGTTTCGACCGAATATTCGACAATCTTCTGCGTTGTGCCCTTTGCGGTCAGCCGTGTGTCGGTTTTTTCGAAGACGGGCGTATCAACGCGCTGAAGTTCTCCCAGTTTTGAAAAGAAATTGATCATCGTCAGAAAGTTATCGTCAGGAACATTCTTCAACGCTTCTTCCGCCATCAACCCTTTGATCTGCTGCGGATTCCATTGCGACAACTCGGGAACGATTTTCAGCAGATACGGGACAGCGGTGTCCCGATACTGCTGCCCTTTGTAATTGTTGTAGATAGCCGAGCCGGCAAAAACAGCAATCAAGACGACAATCCAGATAGCGATAAAGAGAGCAAACGTTTTTATGGACATTTTTTTCAAAGGGGGCAGGGCCTGCGTCATGAATGAACTCCTTGGTGTGATGTCGCCGCGCTAAAAGTGATGGCTTAGCCATCTCATTCTTTTTTTGCGAGTTCATCAAAAGTGAACCTGTTTATAACAACCTCCCCCCTCAATAGCAATCAATTCCTGTGCTGCTTTGTGCGGCGCGTCGGCACTGCCAGCCACGGATCGTCCGGCCAGGGGTGTTTGGGGTAGCGGCCCTTCATCTCTTTTTTTATAGCGGGATAAACGTCTTTCCAGAATGTCCGTAAATCCTGGGTCACCTGTAACGGTCGGCCCGCCGGGGAGAGCAGGTGCAGTACCACTGGTTGACGCCCGGCAACGATACACGGGGTGTCGATGGCACCGAACATCTCCTGCAGTTTAACGGCAAGAACCGGCGCACCGTCCGGCGGATAGTCGAGGCGGATGACAGCGCCACTCGGCACGGTGATGCGCTCGGGGGCGAGCCGCTTGAGTTCGGCGCGTTGCTGCCAGTTGAGCCGTCTGTTCAGCGCGGCGACGAGATCGACTTTGGCAAAGTCGACTCTTGTCCCGACCGTGTCCAGCAAGGGGGCCAGCCAGCTTGACGCCGTGTCCAGCAGCGCCGCGTCATCGATCGGCGGCCACCCTTCTTGCGCTGCGCTACGTTGCAGAAATGCCAGCCGCGCACGCAACCGTTGAGCCGGAGCGTTCCAGTTCAGCACGCCAAGGCCAAGCGTACGCAAGCCGTCCAGTGCGGCGGCGCTACGTTCTTCCGCCAGAGCCTTGATCGGGCGTTCCTGAAAGACGAGTGCCCACAGCCGCCGGACCTCGCGGGCCACGACCCGTTCTGCACGCTCATCCCAGATGACCTCGCGCCGCCAGGCCAATGCGGCGGGATAAAGTTCCTCAATGACTTTTCTCTCCAGCGGCACGGCCAGCCGAATTTCATCCTCCGCACCGGGTCTCCCGACACAGTCGATGGCAACCAGCCATTCGCTGCCAGGCGGAGCACTTCCTGAACGCAATGTCGCGCCCCGGCCATTGGCAAGGAGATAACGATTATCGGCAGCAGGGCGCCGCCGACCGATGCGATCAGGCCAGGCACCAGCGAGCAGCCGGGCAATGACTGCGGGATCACGCAGCGGACGCTCGTTATTGCCGAGTCGGAAATGTTGCTGCCAGTAGCGCCGTTCCCGGTCGAGAGTGGTGCTCGGTTGGCTGTCGATCGAGGCAAGTGCCGTCGTAACATCAGCGCTGGCGGCAAGTTCGCGCCGCGCGTTGAGCAAGGTCACCAGTTCAATGCCGAGGGGCAGCTGGTCTTCATCCTCTGCCGCCAGCAGCAATCGAGCGCTGCGGGGATCGGTGGGTAGCGCCGCCAGGCGCTTTCCGAGGGGGGTCAGGGCATCATTGACGTCGAGCGCACCGAACAGCCGCAGCAGGTTGCGCGCGGCATTCAAACGACCTGGGGAGGGCGGGTCGAGCCACGCCAACTGGCTCACTTCGGTCCCCCCCCATGCGGCGAGTTGAAGCGCCAGCGGGGTCAGATCGGCGACACTGATTTCCGCCGGGGCAAAGGGGAGGAGTGCTGCGTGGGTGCCTGCACTCCACAGCCGGTAACAACGTCCCGGCCCGAGCCGTCCGGCGCGTCCGGTCCGCTGTGTGGCACTTGCCTTGGAGATGCGGACTCTCTCCAGAAGGTTGAGACCACGTTGCGGGGCGAAGCGCGGGCGGCGTTCCAGGCCGCTGTCGATGACGACCTCGATGCCGTCGATGGTCAGGCTGGTCTCAGCAATATTGGTTGCCAGCACCACCCGGCGGCGTGGGCCGGGGCGAACGGCCGCTTCCTGCTCGCAAAATGGCAGGTTGCCGTAGAGCGGGCGGATGTCGATATCCGACAGATTGCTCAACCGGTCGGCGCAGCGGCGAATTTCTCCCGCACCGGGCAGAAACACCAGCAGATCCCCGTTGGTTTCCCTCAAGGCGCGCTGCACGGCGGCGGCGGTCCAGAGCGCCGGGTCACGTTCGGGGTCGCGGTCAAGGTAGTGGACGGTGACCGGGAAGCCGCGCCCGCTGCTGGTGAGTAGCGGTGCCGCGAGTAACGTGGCGACCGGTGTGGCGTCAAGGGTGGCGGACATGACCAGGATTTTCAGATCGGCACGCAGGTTGAGCTGAACATCGCGGCACAGCGCCAGAGCAAGATCGCTGTTGAGGTTGCGTTCGTGAAACTCATCGAAAATCACCAGAACCACGCCGTGCAGCTCCGGGTCTGTTTGCAAGCGGCGGGTGAGGATCCCCTCGGTGACAACCTCAATGCGGGTGGCCGAGGATACCTCTTGTGCATAACGAATCCGGTAGCCAACGGTCTCCCCGACCTGCTCGCCGCGTTGCCGGGCCATGTAGCGTGCTGCGTTGGTCGCTGCCAGTCGGCGTGGTTCAAGCATCAAGATGGACTGACCATGCAGCCAGTCCGCGTCGAGTAGCGCCAGCGGCACACGGGTCGTTTTTCCGGCCCCGGGGGGCGCTTGCAGCACGACAGCAGAATGTCGGGACAGCGCCTCCTGCAACTTTGGCAGGAGGGGGTCGATTGGCAATGAGGGGAGGGGGTACGTCATGAGCGGCAGTTTGCCACAGCTGCGCACGATGGTCACTGATTTTTCTGTGTTTGCCGGGAAACTGAATGGGCAGTGGTTGTGATATTGACTGCAAGATCGACACGATAGGGAGGGTGGGGAGGAGCTTCAGCGCGGAGGCGGGGCAAACGTTACAACGAAAATTCGAGAAAGCGGCGTGCGGCCTCCGGAATCTGCTCACCATCGATATTGCCGAATGCCAGGCGCAGATACCCCTGAAGGTTTGGTCCGAATGCTTCTCCCGGCAGGCAGATGATGCGCGCCTTTTCGACCAGAGCCCTGGCGACTTCGCGACCGTTGTGTCCGTTGAATGGATGCTTTACCCACGCAAAAAAAGCGCCGCTGGCAACAATCGTAAAGAGGTTGTCATCATCGCCGAACTCGGTACAAAAACGATCATGACGCCGGTTCATCATTTTGCGGTTACGTGCCACCCAGTCGTCGAGATGTTCACAACCGAACTTGATTGCAGTCTGGCTGATACGTGGTTGGCAGACCACCATGCTGTCCTGAACTTTAAGCGCCTGACGAATAAAAGCCGCTGACGCCACCAGCGCTCCGGCTCGATACCCGGTGAGGGCGAAGGTTTTACCGAAGGAGAGCAGCTGGATGAAGTGATCACTCCACTCCTCATTGTTAAACAGTGTATGGGGCGGCTCGTCTTCAGGCAGGAAACAGTGATAGGTTTCGTCAAGAATCAGGGCAATATTGTGCGCAGCGGCCAGTTCGTAGAGGCGCTGAATCGTCGCGGCCGGGATCACCGCGCCGGTCGGGTTGCTCGGGGTCACCAGCAGCAGGGCGCGAGTGCGGGGGGTGATCAATTGTTCCACTTCGGCCAGATCAGGTTGCCCGGCCCTTTCCGGATTGAAGGCGGTAAAAACGGGGCAGACGCCGAGCGCAATGAGGGCCATGGGGTGGTCAAAGTAGGCGGGGGATTGGACGATGACCTCGTCACCGGCCTGGCAAAGGGTCGTGATCGCCAGCCAGAACGCCTGACTGGCACCGATCGAGAGACAGATCTCGCTGGTTTCGGGGCCGTTGCCGTACAGCGCCCGCAGCCAGGTCGAGACGGCCATGCGCACCTCCGGCAGTCCCTCGTCGGGAGTATAGCGAGCGATGAGCGGATCGGTCAGCCGTTCGCACAGATGCCCGGTGAGTTCTTCCGCCGTTGGCCAGCTCGGTACGGCCTGACAGAGATCGATCAGCGGTAACGAACTGGCCGGGGCGTTTGCCAGCCAGTTGTGGACTTCGGTGATCGGCGGAAACTGCACCGCCTCGATCGATGAAGAAATTTTGAACTTCATGTGATTATCCAACACTCAATCTTGTTTATGTATCAAGCCTGATGCACTCGCAAAAACTCATGGGATGGCTAAGCAAAAATTTCGTCCTACAAGGCCTGGTGGTTTTTCAGGGGCGAAGGCCTACATCAGGTAGGTCGAGGTCCTGAAAAACCGGCGTAACGCAGTAGGGCGGACTTTTTGCGACGCCATCAATTTTAAATTCCGGCGCGTTTACGTAATGATTCAACCCGATCCGTTCTTTCCCAGGTGAAGTCCGGCAACTCACGACCAAAGTGACCGTAAGCGGCGGTCTTGCGGTAGATGGGCCGCAACAGGTCAAGCGTTTCGACAATGGCGCGCGGACGCATGTCAAATTCAGCCGTCGCAATACGGGCAATTTCGTCTGAAGGAATTTTGCCGGTACCAAACGTATTGATCATCACCGAAACCGGTTCGGCGACACCGATGGCGTAAGCCACCTGTACTTCGCATTTCGTCGCCAGACCGGCCGCGACAAGGTTCTTGGCGACATAACGTGCCATGTACGAAGCACTTCGATCCACTTTGGAGGGATCTTTGCCGGAGAAAGCACCGCCGCCGTGGGAGCCCTGTCCACCATAGGTATCAACAATGATCTTGCGCCCGGTCAGGCCACAATCGCCCATCGGTCCGCCGATCACAAAACGTCCGGTCGGATTGATAAAATATTTGGTTTTTTCGTCCAGCAGTTCAGCCGGAATAACTTTGTTAATGACTTCCTCGATAATTGCTTCCTTGAGGGTATCGTAGGCAACATCGGG
Source organism: Desulfuromonadales bacterium (assembly GCA_029210745.1). GTDB lineage: Bacteria > Desulfobacterota > Desulfuromonadia > Desulfuromonadales > JAHYIW01 > JAHYIW01. The sequence continues at coordinate 17,157 of JARGFI010000030.1, read as the reverse complement.
GGTATGTTGCGAGGAAACAACGATCGCATCGACCCGTACCGGTTGGTCACCGATATATTGAATCGAAACCTGCGATTTGCTGTCAGGACGTAAAAAGTTGAGCTGACCGCTTTTACGCACATCCGCCAATTTTTTCGTCAACTTATGGGCGAAGGTGATCGGCATCGGCATCAGTTCTGCGGTTTCATTACAGGCATAACCGAACATCAGCCCCTGATCCCCGGCTCCCTGCTCCTTGAACAACCCTTCGCCTTCAGTCACACCCTGCGAAATATCGGGCGATTGCCGGTCAATTGATGTCAGTACCGCGCAGGTCTCCCAGTCAAACCCCATGGCTGAATCGCCATAACCAATGTCCTTGATCGTCTGGCGGACGATATCCGGGTAGTCAATCCGCGCGTTGGTGGTAATTTCACCGGCAATCATCGCCATGCCAGTGGTCACCAACGTTTCGCATGCGACACGTGATTGCGGATCTTGCGCCAGAATTGCATCAAGGATCGCATCGGAAATCTGGTCTGCAACTTTGTCGGGATGTCCTTCTCCAACAGATTCAGAAGTAAATAAAAAATCGGTCATAGCCATAAAAGTCAACCTCCTGAGTAAACAAATTAGCCGTTATTTTTAAAACAAAAAGCCATGCATGTCAATGTGTTTCACGTTAAAAAGCTGTCGGAAATCTGATCCGCATTTCATTATCAAGAAAATCTGCAACCTCCGTCGCCGTCGTGAGCTTCAGAATCAGACGTGACAATCTCCGTCCATCACGCACTTTGGCCAGACGCACAATGCGTTTGACACGAGGGATAGACGTCGCATTCATTGAAAACTCGGTCACCCCCAGCCCCAACAACGCCAAGGTATAAACCGGGTCACCGGCCATCTCGCCGCACATGGCGACGCTGATATTGGCTTTGGCCGCCCCATCGCAAATCGCTTTGATGGCCCGCAGCACCGCCGGATGAAGGGGCTGATAGAGATAAGCAACATGCTCATTACTACGGTCAATAGCCAGGCAATACTGAATCAGATCGTTCGTACCGATCGAAAAAAAATCGACCTCTTTCGCCAGGAGTTCGGCAATAAACGCCGCGGCAGGGGTCTCGATCATAATCCCCACCGGCATCTGCGGATCGTAGGCAATCCGCTTTGCATCGAGTTCCGCCTGGACTTCATTCAGTAACTGTCGGCATTGCCGCACTTCAGCAACGCCCGAGATCATCGGAAACATCAAGCGCACATCACCGAAGGTTGATGCACGCAGAATTGCTTTAAGCTGTGTTTTGAACAACAATTGTTCTTTGAGTGAAAAACGAATGGCCCTTAACCCCATGGCCGGATTAATTTCATCTTGCAGACAGATATCAGCGACAAACTTGTCGCCACCGACATCGAGAGTCCTGATCGTGACCGGATGGGGAGCCATGCGAATCGCAATTTCGCGATAGAATGTGAACTGTTCCTCTTCATCCGGCGGCAGCGAGCGATTCATGAACAGAAATTCCGAGCGCACCAGGCCGCACCCCTCGGCACCATATTCCAGCGCCGGGCCAAGCTCATCAAGTAGTTCGATATTGGCCCGCAGGGCAACCTGACGGCCATCTCTGGTTTTTGCCGCGAGGTTGGCGCTGTCTTTCAGCTGCTGTTCGCAATAATCAAACTGCTGCTTTTTATCAAGATATTCCCGGAAAGTTTCCTGGGAGGGGTTGAGAATGATCGTTCCCTCATCGCCGTCAATAATAATCGGCACGTTTGCAGGGATAAGCGAGGTTGCTGTTTCCAGCCCGACAACCGCCGGAATCCCGAGAGAACGCGCCAGAATAGCGGTGTGCGAAGTGCGTCCACCGACATCCGTCACAAAACCGACAATCTTCTGTTTGTCGATTTGCATGGTATCGGCCGGGGACAAGTCATGGGCGACAACCACCGCGTTACCGTCAATATCGGTCAACGCCTGCTGGGTTATACCCAGCAAGCTGCGCAAAACCCGGTCACCAACAGAGGCAACATCAGAGCGGCGCTCACGCAGATATTCGTCCTGGATCCCCGCAAAAACCTCGTTAAACTTGTTCAGGGTGCGTTGCAATGCCCCTTCGGCATTCAGGCGTTCCTGACGAATCCAGCCGATGGTTTCATCGATCAGCATCTGATCTTCAAGGATGAGCTTGTGGGTGTCGATAATATAAAGATGATCGGCTAACGCAGAGCTGTCAGCCCGATCTTTAATCACGTCCAGCTGATCTTTAGAGTGGGCAATCGCGGCCAAAAAGGTTTTCACCTCGGCCTCGACATCTTCCTCCGATTGTAATCGGCGTTCAATCGCAACCACCCGTGAACGGTTGAGCAGATGGCTCTGTCCGATACCGATCCCGGATGACACCCCGATACCGACCAGAATCGTATCAGGAGAAATATTAATCTTCACCAAAACCATCCTCGATCAAGGCGGCAAGCACCCGATATGCCTCATCGGCATCGTCACCACTCACCGTAATCCTGATTGATGAACCTTTGGGTGCCGCCAGCATTAAAATCCCCATAATGCTCTTCCCGTTCACCTCTTCACCTTCCTTCTCAACATGGACGGTGGCGGTAAAGCGGTTGGCCGTTTGCACAAGTTGTGCTGCAGCACGGGCGTGCAATCCGAGTCGGTTGACGATCGTGAATGTACCTTCTCTAACTGTCATATGCTAAAAAAACCTTACCAGCGCGACGGCAATGGCGGTCGCAGACCAAACGAGTAACAATGTTGACAAACCTTTGCGGGTCGCCCAGCCGCACAAAAGGACGACCGGCACAACTGCCAATCCGCAGAATATCGGCACCCCCTCGCCACGCAACAATTGAAATGTCAGATAGGCACACAACCCGCCGAGCAGCACAACCGTCCCTTCCTTAAGCCGTATCGCGACATCCGGAAGGTTGTAACGTTGTACCGTTTCCGTCACCTTCCATCCCTGTACCCATCCGAGCCACAGACCCGCAGTGCGAAAAAAAAGATGCGGGAGATTAAAAATCAGTAAAAAAATTACCGGTGCCCAGAACGATCCCTTAAAGGAAAAAAACAATGCAATCGCCGCCGCAAAGGGGCGCAGCCCCCCCCAGAAGAGTGCATCGCCAATCGCCGCATAGGGGGCCATGACCATTTGCCGGAAATCGTCGACTTCAATTTCTTCGGGACGCCCTTCACTGCGGGCGCATTCCAGATTCAGCATCGCGCCCAGAATTGGCGCACCCAGAAAAGGATGGGTGTTGAAATACGCCAGATTACGCCGATAGGCATCTTGCAGTGCTTTGCCTGCATAGAGTTGCCGCAATGCCGGAGCCAGCGCAAAGAGTACCCCGAGATTTTGCAGGCGCTCAAAATTCCAGCTTCCCTGGAGCACAAAGGTGCGCAGAAATACCTGAAAAAAGCAACGCAATGTCAATCGCCGCCGGTTCATGTCAGGCCAACCACAGCAACAGTAACGCCATGGCATAAGCGGCACTGAATAGTGTTATGGAACGATTGACATTGACCATGCCAAGAATGGCTGCCGTGCCGATTATCGGAAACAATATTTTCACCCAGTCGGCAGCCGGGGTCAGCGACGGCAGCAGTAATGGTCCCAGGTAACGTAACACCGGCGTTCCGCACCCAACAATCAACACATAGGTTGCAAGTGACGCCACGCCAAAATTGAACAAACCGAGTAAATGACAATACTCAGAACAGCCCTCTTTGTTATCAAGCGTATGTTCAATTCGCATCAGCAGTCGCCCGTTACGGGCGCGAGCGAGGTGGTCAAAGAACTGTCCGGCCTTCCCCAACGGCATGGCAATCAGCACGCAAAGAATGACAAAAGCAAGACTATTGCCATCACCAATTTCGGCGAGACTGACCGCCAGCACTGTACTGCCTACCGCGACCTGCGTATCATCCGGAGGGATCGCCGCACCAACCGGCAGGCGTCCGAGCCAAAGTAACTCAAGGAGCATGCCAACCTGCATGCCGACCAGCCAGTCACCAAGCATCAGCCCCGTTAACGGACCCGCAACCAGGGGCCGACAAATCATAAATTGCAGCGCAGCCGTTCGGTCAAGACCGGTGATCACGGCAGCCCCCCCCCCGATAAGAAGATGGGTCCAGGAAATCAGCATTCCGGTATCTTCCGTTTCAACAATTTACTGAACCTTGTTTCGCGGTTTGCAGGTACGCTCTGCACGCTTATGCTCACCCCGGACTCAGTCAAATGTTGAAAATTATCGATATCTTCGGCGTTCATCGCAATCGTGCTGGTATAGCGCAATTTACCCGGCCCCGCATGCATGTTGCCCAAATTCAACCGGGTCACAGGAATCCCCAGGCGACAGGCTTCGAGAGCATCGTGTGAAGAAGAAAAAAGGAGTAAAACGCGTTCGTCAGCAAATTTTCCGTGGTAAAATTGTTCGGCAATTTCAGAAATTTTATCGATATAAACATGCATCTTGCTGGGAACAGCGGCCTGCATGACAATCTTTTGAACCGGTGAAATCTCATTGTTGGCCACCACGATACAGGTTGCTTTACAGTAGGGGACCCAAGCCTCCAGCACTTGACCATGGATCAGGCGACTATCGATTCGTGCTAATACAATCGTCATTTCAATTCACACATAATCTGTTCGAGGGTTCAAAAGCTCCCCCGGGCACATGATTCCACGTCGCCCGTACTCACGCAAAAAAACGGCAACCGCACTGAGAGTTTCACACCTTGGAACGCTACTGAATTTGATCAACATGGGCAGATTAACCCCGGCTAAAATTTCAATATTGCAGTCTTCAAAAAGCGTCATCGCAACGTTGGCAGGCGTTCCGCCGAACATGTCCGTCATCACAATCACGCCATCACCCGCATCATCAACGGCGGCAATCGCCGCGCGTAATGTTGCCTCAATTGCCTCCATCCCCTCTTCGCGGCGGATACATACGGCGCGGGCATGCGGCAATGGACCAACGATCGATTCCGCGGTCAGCAACAACTCTTCAGCGAGGCGTGAATGGCATGCGACAACCAGTCCTATCATCCTTAACCCCTTGAAACATCACGGTGAAACACTTCCAGAGCAATTCCCTCCACCTGCGTTAAGTGCCGCAATGCTTCAACAACGGCAACGCTACGGTGTCGGCCTCCGGTACAACCGACAGAAACGGTCAGATAGCTTTTCCCCTCGCGTTGATATTGCGGCAGCAAAAAGACGAGGAGTGCTCCGAAATAACGGAAAAAATCTTGCGCCGGGGAACTGTTGTTGACAAAATCCTGAATATCCTTATCCAGACCGGTCAGTGGTCTGAGCCGGGCGTCAAAGTGTGGATTCGGCAGAAAGCGAACATCCATAACCAGATCAGACTCCGGAGGGACACCATAACTGAACCCGAAAGACTGTAAACGAACCGGAAGTATTTGCGCTTGTTTCGTGTCACAAAACAAACTGATAATAGTGGCCCGCAACTGGTGAGTGTTCAGATTAGAGGTGTCAATAATCCGCGAACTGATTGACCTGAGGGGCGCGAGGAGTAAACGTTCACGCTCGATACCAACGGTCACCCCTTCCTTTTTTGCCAGTGGATGAGAACGACGTGTTTCGGAGTAACGCCGCACCAGTACAGAATCGTCGGCATCGAAGAAAACAATTTCCGCGGTGTGCCCGAAAATGTCGAGCTCCGCCAAGACCGGCTTGAATTCACGAAAAAACTCCAGGCTGCGCACATCAACAACGACCACAATCCCGGCAACCGGACCGACACTTTCTTCAATCAGCGTTACAAAGCGTGGCAGCAGCACCGGCGGAAGGTTATCAGCAACGTAAAAACCCTGGTCCTCGAAGACGCGAGCGGCAGTCGATTTCCCGGAACCGGACATTCCGGAGAGTATGATCAATCGCATCCGGCTATTCAAGGTTATCGCCGATGATGGTGTGTGATTGCAGACGGACCGTTTCAGCCATCCTCGATTCAAGGCGGTCCTGAAACTCCCTTGCACTGTGATAGCCCATTTCCTTGAGCAGCTGGTTGCGCGCCGCAACCTCGACGATTGACGTAATGTCGCGCCCCGGTCGCACCGGAATCTTCAAAAAGGGAATCTTTAATCCGAGCAAGGTGTAGGTATTATCCTCAAGCCCAAGACGATCATATTCCTTACCGTCCTCCCACTCGACAAGTTCGATAGCGACATCGATCTTTTTACGATCACGAATCGATGCAACACCGAACAGGTGCTTGATATTGATAATCCCCAAACCGCGAATCTCCATATGGTAATGGAGTAAATCCTTGCCTTCACCAAACAGGACAGCGGGCATTTTCATCCGCACCTTGACAATATCATCAGCGACCAGGCGGTGCCCGCGCAATACCAGATCAAGAGCACACTCACTTTTGCCAATACCACTTTTCCCCAGCAGCAACACACCGACCCCCAGGACATCGACCAGAACACCATGAACAGTTTTGGTTGGCAATAAATGTTCTTCCAGAAAATTGGTGAGCAACGAAATGAAGTCGGAGCTTTGCAGGGGGGAGCGCAGCAAGGGGATAGACCGGGATTCAGCGGCCTGAATCAGTATGTCAGGGGGCGTTTGCCCCTTGGTAATAATGAAACAACAGATATCGTGAGTACACAATGCACGGATATTTTCAGCAGCACGTAGCGGATCCAGTTGCTCAAGATAACTCAGTTCAGTCGAACCGAGCACCTGGATTCGATCGTGATGCAGGTTGGCGGTGTAACCTGCGAGGGCAAGCCCCGGCTTCTGAATCCGCGGCACCTGCACCCGATTACCCAGGCCGTCCCTGCCCGCCAACAGTTCAAGGGCAAGCCCCACGTCCTGCTCTGCGAGCAGTTCAGCTATACTGATTCCGGGCATACACTCATCTCAAAAACGTTCTTCTTCATCAGCAATAATCTTGTAAAGCGCTTGCGCATCAGGCGCCTGCACCAGTTGTTCACGTGTCGCCTTGTTCTTCAGAATTTTAGATATCCGCGCCAGCATCTTCAAATGCACGCCGACAGATTCTTCCGGCGCAACAAGCAGAAAGAAAAGGTGAGCCGGTTTGCCGTCCATCGCATCAAAATCGACGCCATCGATACTGCGGGCAAAGGCGATCAGCAGCTTATCCAGTGATTTAAGCTTTCCGTGGGGGATCGCGACACCGTCACCAATGCCGGTACTCCCCAGACGCTCCCGCTCATGCAGAACCTTAATCACCTCGGTTCGATCCAGGCTCTCGTCAAACGTGAACAACGCCTCGGCCAACTCCGCCAATACATCATCTTTGGTCCGGGCCTGTAAACTCGAAATGATGGTTTCGGGATGCAACAGATCAACGATTTTCATACGCCAAACATACTCCACTAACTCCCGTTACTCAAAACAAAAGACTCCGGTGAAGGATTCCCCCGGAGTCAATCGATGACTTTGTTACTTAATTGCGTGGTTCGATCAAACCATAGTGGCCATCTTTGCGCCGGTAAACGACATTGATCTCGGCTGAGCGATCATCGGTAAAAACCAGAAAATCCTTATGCAACAGATCCATTTGCATCACCGCTTCTTCCACCGACATCGGTTTCACGAAGAAACTGTTAGTGCGGACAATCAACGGTTCCACCGCGCCTTCATCGACGCTTTCTGCCGACAAGACCGACTTTGCAATCTGCCGCTCACGTCCGGCACTCGGCTTGTGTCGCTTGATTTTATCTTTATAACGCTTCAACTGACGTTCAATTTTATCGACCACGGCGTCAATCGCCGCGTACATGTCGCTGGTTTCCTCACTACCCTTTATGGTGATCCCTTTCGCCACCAGGGTAACTTCGACCCGATGACGAATTTTCTTCTCGACCGACATCACCGCCTGAGCATCAATCGGTTCATCGATATATTTTTTAACTCGCGCAACTTTCTCTTCAAGATAAGTTTTGAGTGGATTACTGGTTTCCATGTGCCTGAAAGTGACAGCAATTTGCATAAAGAACCTCCTGGTCATGATTCCCGCAGGAATCGTTTCTATGTGCCTTGATTATATCGCTTCAAAGGAGATTAACCACCCAGGAAGACGGTCAAAACATTCTTTTTCGTCCCGTCGACGAGCCAATATTGAGCATTTCCCGGTATTTTGTCACCGTACGGCGGGCGATATCAATCCCGTGCTCACGCAACAGCTCAACAATTTTTTGATCAGAATAAGGTTTTTTCGGATTTTCCCCCGCAACGATATCCTTGATGCGGTTTTTGACACTCTCCGAGGCGACCGCTGATCCCCCGACAGTGCCGATAGCACTGTTGAAAAAATATTTCAGTTCAAACAGTCCCTGTGGCGTCTGAACATATTTATTCGTTGTCACCCGACTGATCGTCGACTCGTGCATCTGAATATCTTCGGCGACATCGCGCAACACCAGCGGCTTAAGATGTTCAATGCCATGGTCAAAAAACATTCGCTGAAATTTGATGATACTCTTTGTCACCCGATAAATCGTTCGCTGCCGCTGGTGGATACTCTTGATCAACCAAACCGCTCCGCGCATTTTATCCTGAATATATTCACTGGCCTTCTGATCAACCGCTCCGTCATTCGATAAGGCCTGGCGATAAAAAGAACTGATCTTGAGGTTCGGCAAACCGTCATCATTGAGGACCACGACATATTCATCACCAATCTTGTGCACAAAAATATCGGCGGTGATGTAATGTACATCTTCTTGCGAGAAAGGGCGTCCCGGACGCGGCTCGAGATCAGAGATAATTTTAGCGGCGACCAGAACATCGTCGAGTGTAACATTTTGTTCTTTTGCAATTCTGGCATATCTGCGATTTTCAAGATCATCCATATGCTCGCGCAACATGGCTTCGACCAGCGTCCCCTCCATGCCGAGATTAATCGCCTGGCACAACAGGCATTCCTGCAGATCACGGGCGGCAACACCAGGGGGGTCGAACTGTTGCACAAAACCAAGAATCTTTTCGACATTCTCGGGGGAAGTTTTGGTTATCGTGGCAATTTCATCGAGCCCGGCACGCAAATAACCTTGATCATCGAGGTTGCCGATAATTTCCGCTGCAACGCGAAAGGTCAAATCATCAAGACGGGTCAATTTAAGCTGCCACATCAGATGATCCGCCAACGACTGCTTTTTGGTAATCAGATTTTCATAGGCCGGACGTTCATCATCATTGGCAAAGTTGTCACCACTCGGACCGGACAAACTGTACCCTTCGAGGTAAGTTTGCCAATCGATATCATTCAGCCCCTCAGACTCACCGACAACCTCCGCAATCTCTTCACCAGGCGCATTGACATCCTCCCCGCCTTCAGGCGTATCGACACGCTCTTCGGGAACCTCGTTCCCCTCTTCAAGCAGCGGGTTTTCCTCCAGCTCTGTCTGAACCAGATCGACCAGTTCCATCCGCGAGAGCTGCAGTAACTTGATCGCCTGCTGAAGCTGCGGCGTCATCACCAGCTGCTGACTGAGTTTAAGTTGTTGTCTTAGTTCAAGCGCCATAATCAACTTTCACGATATTCAAGGGACTACAACCGAAAAGAGTCCCCGAGATAAATGGTTCGAGCCCGTTCACTGCGGGCGATATCCTGAGGCGTCCCGTATTCCAGAACCCCCCCCTCGTTGAGGATATAAGCCTGATCGCAGACACCGAGAGTTTCCCGCACATTGTGGTCAGAAATCAGGATGCCAATACCCCGGTCACGCAAGTGCTTGATAACCTCCTGAATATCATTAACGGCAATCGGATCAATCCCCGCAAACGGCTCATCAAGCAAGAGAAAGAGCGGTTCGCTGACCAGTGCCCGGGCGATTTCAACGCGACGACGTTCGCCCCCTGACAAGCTGTAGCCGCAGGATTTACGTACATGAGTCAGACGAAATTCCCCAAGCAGCTGCTCCATTCGCTCACGTCGAGCAACTGAAGACAGATTCATCGTTTCAAGGATTGCCAACAAATTATCTTCCACCGTTAATTTGCGAAAAACAGAAGCTTCCTGCGCCAGGTATGATATCCCCGCGCGGGCACGCAAATGCATCGGCAAGCGCGTCAATTCGCGGTCATCCATGAACACCTGCCCCTGATCGGGCCTGACCAGACCAACCATCATATAGAACGAGGTCGTTTTGCCGGCACCGTTCGGGCCAAGCAAGCCGATCACCTGTCCTGATGATACATCAAGATCGACACCGCAAACAACCTGTCGGCCGCGATAACTCTTGGACAGACCACGGGCACGCAACAAATGCGTCATCGATCCTCCCCTGACGGACGAAAAACGGCATTCACCCGTCCTCCTTCTCCCCCCACCAGGGTTCGCTCTTCATCCAGAAAAACCGTTATTTCCTGACCTTCCACCAGATTTTCGCCGTCTTTGAAACGGGCGTTGCCGGTGAGGACAACTTTGCGCTCCCGATTGAAGAAAACAGCGGTGTTACTTGACGCAACGCGCGTCCCCTGGGTCATTCTGACCGTCCCCTCCGCTTCAATGCGCAGCAGCGAACGATCGTCCTGATCGACAAACATTTTCATCTGCTCGGCTCGCAGCACCACGTTCCCGTCATCAGCAACAACGTTCCCCTGAAAACTGACCCAGCCGGCCGGATTATTCGCTTCCAGGTGGTCTGCGGTAACCCGAATCGGTTCGGTTTCGGCCATGGCGACATGGACAGAAAAAGATAACAACAACAGTAAAAGTAGTAATCTGATCATCAGGGTGTTTTCAAGGGCGCAGTAACGAACGCCTCAATCTCTTCGTGAATCTGGAAAATTCCCGTTGCGGCGGCATAATCGTAACCTCGACCGGTGATTTTCAACCCTGGCGAAAACATCTGCACCGGTCCTGCCCCGGAAGCGAGTTGTCGGCGGTCATCATAAACCAGCCTGTCCGTCAGAAAACGATACCCCCGTTGATCTTCAACAATCACCGAACCGTTGAGTTCGATGATGCGTTCGGCGATCTTCATCACGCCAAAATCCGCCCACAACCTCAGATACGGCTTGTCCTGTTGCGAAAATACCTGGAGATGCACAACCTCGGCCCGCGTAATATCAACCGCAAAATCATGGCGGGCACTTTTCGCCTGTAGCGCCCAGCGCCTGGTCCCGGCACGATATTCCGTATAGGCAAAATCATCGATTACAAGATCACTCTGCGGAGCGGACAGCGTCGCCCCCACCACCCTGAACGGCAACAGCATCAGGCACAGGATGACAACCAAAAGACAACCGACGCGTGCGCTGGATACGGAACCGTTCATGGGCGTTGACTATAACATTTCACCAGACAAACTGCAAAGATTTTACTCGCCCGTTGGCACGGGACTTGAATGAGTCGCTGGCGTGGCGGGAAGATAGCGCTCCATAATTTCCGGCCAGCGTCCACTGTGACGGAGAATATGATCACAAATCTCCCGCACGGCACCGCAGCCACCGTTTCGTTCAGCCACGTAGTCAACGCGATTTTTGACTTCATCGACCGCGTCAGCAACCGTGGCGGAAAAACCCACCCGCAACAGAATCGGCAGATCAACGACATCGTCACCGACATAAGCTACTGCCGATGCAGCGAGCCCTGTTTGCGCCAGGATCTCGTTAAAGGGAACCAGCTTGTCTTTTGCCCCCTGACAGAGGATTTCGATACCCAGTTCGGCAGCACGATGGACAACCACACTGGAACTGCGCCCGGTAACGATCCCGACGGCAATCCCTGCTCGTTGCAGCAGTTTGATCCCATGGCCATCCTTGACATTGAAGCGTTTACTTTCGTTCCCGTTGTTGTCGAGAATAATCCCGCCGTCCGTCATCACCCCGTCGACATCCAGCAACAAAAGCTTGAGTTGATGAAATTCAACCATCAAACCACCCCCGCTCTGAGCAGATCATGCAGATGCACGATACCGACCGGTTTTTTACCGGCATCAGAATCAAACACAAACAACGAAGTAATCGCAAATTCCTCCATCAACTGCACCGCTTTGGCGGCCAGGTTCGTCGCCAGAATGCGTTTCGGATTTCTTGCCATCATTTCACACATTGGCCGCTCCATGGCGTCATATCCGTGGGCAATCACCCGCCGCAAATCACCATCGGTAAAAACCCCCACCAGTTCACTGCTCTCGTCGACCACTCCGGTCACGCCAAGCTTTTTACTGGTAATTTCAAAAAGAGCTTCCTTCAGCAGCATCGTTGCGGGAACGACCGGAATATCCGCGCCGCTATGCATGACATCCTCGACACGCAACAACAGCCGTTTCCCCAGCGCACCGCCAGGATGAAACATGGCAAAATCTTCCGCCTTAAAGCCACGTTCGATCAGTAGCGTTACCGCCAGGGCATCCCCCATGGCCAGCGTTGCAGTGGTACTTGCCGTCGGCGCCAACCCCAGGGGGCAGGCTTCCTCCTTGATCGAAATATCGAGAAAAACGTCACCGGCGCGTGCCAGGGTCGAGTGCGGATTGCCACTCATTGCGATCAGCGGCAGCCCCATGCGTTTGATAATCGGCAAAATCCGGGTGATCTCTTCTGTTTCTCCGGAGTTTGAAACGGCGATGACAACATCTCCCTTGGCCAGCATGCCGAGATCTCCGTGCATCCCTTCGGCCGGATGCAGAAACAATGTCGGCGTTCCGGTGGATGCCATGGTTGCGGCAATTTTCTGACAGATATGCCCGGATTTACCCATCCCGGTGATGACCACTCGCCCATGACAGGCAAGAATCATCTTGACCGACTGAACAAAACGGTCGTCAATCCGCTCAATCAGCGCCTGAATTGCTTCGGCTTCGGTGCGTAAAACTTTTTGCGCGGTTTCGATCATCGCTCAACGTACTCCCCGTCTTTTATAATCGCGTCCAGCGCCATAATCTGCCGCAGCATGACTTCAAGCGTGTCAAGCGACAATGAATTGGCTCCATCGCAGAGGGCCTGATCGGGATTTTCGTGAACCTCCCAGAAAAGACCATCGATACCGACCGCTGTTGCTGCCCGCGACAACGCTCCAACATATTGCCGCTGGCCGGCAGAAATCGTGCCGCCACCACCGGGCAACTGCACCGAATGGGTCGCATCAAACACCACCGGAAAACCAAGCTCGCGCATGATCACCAACGAACGCATATCACTGACCAGATTATTGTAGCCGAAGCTCGCACCGCGTTCAGTGAGGATGACCTGTTCATTCCCGCCGGTTTGCACCTTGCCGACACTATTGCGCATATCCCATGGGGCCATGAATTGCCCCTTCTTGATATTGATGACCTTGCCGGTCCTGGCGGCGGCCAGCAACAAATCTGTCTGGCGGCAGAGAAATGCCGGAATTTGTAAAACATCCAGCACTTCAGCGGCGGCGGCAACCTGGGTGATATCATGGACGTCAGACAGAATCGGCAGATCGAATTCTGCCTTGACCCGACTCAAAATCCGCAATCCCTCATCCATGCCAGGGCCCCGGTAGGAATCGACAGAGGTACGATTGGCCTTGTCATAAGAGGCCTTGAAGATCAACGGAAAACCAAGTTTTTGTGACAAATCCACCAGTTTTTCAGCAATCCGCAACGTCATTGCTTCGTTCTCGATCGCACACGGACCGGCAATTAAAACGAGCGGCGAACCGCCCCCCATGGTCACCTTGCCAAGCTGGATAGTCCGTGTCATTTTGCTTCACTCCTCTGCTTGAGGCACGCCCCGACAAACGATTCAAACAACGGGTGGGGAGACATCGGCCGGGATTTGAACTCGGGGTGAAATTGACAGCCAAGAAACCAGGGATGATCAGAAATTTCAATGATCTCGACCAGATCGAGATCGGGATGAATACCGGAAATAGTCAAGCCGCATTCCTTCAAAACCGCGCGATAAGCATTGTTGAATTCATAACGATGGCGATGGCGCTCGGTAATACTCTTCTGTCCGTAAATCCGTCGCGCCAGCGTATCCCTTGCCATGTTGCAGGAGTAAGCACCGAGACGCATCGTCCCCCCCTTCCCTTTGACCTTCCTTTGCTCCTCCATAATATGGATGATCGGATTTTTAGCGTCTTCACGAAATTCCGATGAATACGCTTCCTCGATCTGACAGACATTCCGTGAAAACTCAACTACCGCCATCTGCATCCCGAGGCAGATGCCGAAAAACGGGATCTTGTTCTCACGGGCAAAACGAATCGCGTCAATCTTCCCCTCACTGCCGCGTTCACCAAACCCGCCGGGGACCAGAATCCCGTCGACCTGATCAAAAGCGTCGCCGATGCCATGTCGCTCCAGACTTTCTGAATCGACATATTTCAGCTTGACCCGGCAATCATTGCCGATGCCGCCATGAATCAACGCTTCAGCCAACGATTTATAACTTTCTGTCAGCTCGACATATTTACCGACAATGGCGATGACGGTTTCCCCGGACGGCTCATTAATCCGCAGCCTGATCCGTTCCCAGGCGGACAGATCGGGCGCCTTGGTCCAGATATTGAGGTAATCGACAATCCGTTCATCCAGCCCCTGCTCATGCAACGCAATCGGGCATTCGTAGATCGATGAAACGTCCCGCGCCGTAATGACCGCCCCTTCATCAACATTGCAGAACAGCGCGATCTTGCTCTTCATTTCGCGGGGAATCTCACGATCACAGCGGCACAGCAGAATGTCCGGCTGAATACCGATTTCACGCAGCTCCTTAACACTGTGCTGGGTGGGTTTGGTCTTTAACTCGCCGGCAGTCGAAATATACGGCACCAGCGTCAGGTGGATGTAAAGCACATTATCGGCACCACGATCACTGCGAAACTGGCGAATTGCTTCCAGAAACGGCAACGATTCAATATCTCCGACGGTGCCACCCACTTCGATGATGGCGATATCGATCTCCCGCGCATTATCGATGATCTTTTCTTTGATCTCATTGGTAATATGGGGGATAACCTGCACTGTGCCACCAAGGTAGTCACCACGTCTTTCCTTGCGAATGACGCTGTCGTAGACCTGGCCGGTGGTAAAATTAGATTTACGCAACAGGTTGGCGGTGGTGAACCGCTCGTAGTGCCCCAGGTCGAGATCGGTTTCCGCGCCATCATCGGTGACAAAAACCTCACCGTGCTGATAAGGGCTCATCGTGCCGGGATCAACATTGATATAGGGATCCATCTTCTGCATCGAAACACGCAATCCGCGTGCTTCCATCAGCGCCCCGATCGATGCGGCGGACAAACCCTTCCCCAGCGAAGAAACGACGCCTCCGGTAATAAAAATAAACTTGGTCTTCATTGCACGTCCTCTGCTCATACCAGCCGGTTATTTGATACGAAAGTCATAAGAGTTAATTTTAGCCGTAAGAAGTTGAAAAGAAAACCTGTTTTTCAGCCCGCCCCGAGAATCTTCCTGACCCGCGCCAGATCCTCCGGCGCATCAACCCCCCAGGAGGTATCGCGCGTCTCGACAACACGAATCCGGTAACCATTTTCCAACGCACGCAATTGTTCCAACTTTTCCAGTTGCTCCAGAGGCGTCGCTGAAAGGGTGGGGAATTTCAACAGGAAGTCACGCCGGTAAACATACAGCCCAATATGCTTGAACCCCCGCGTTAAGCCGACTTTTGAGGCCGCATCAGCCGCCGCGTCACGCTGAAAAGGGATCGCCGCACGCGAAAAGTAGAGAGCAAACCCGTCGCGGTCGGTGACAACCTTGACCACATTCGGATTTGTAAATTCTTCCTCATCAAGAATTGCCGTCTTTAACGTTCCCATCGGGATCGTGTCATCGGCCAGCAACGGCGCGGTTGCCAGATCAATCATCCGCGGCTCGATCAACGGTTCGTCCCCCTGCACATTCACAATAATTGCGGCATCGAGCTGAGCCGCAACCTCGGCAAGACGGTCGGTACCGGTTGGATGGTCGGCACGCGTCATCATCACCTCACCGCCGAAACCGATTACCGCAGACCTGATGCGTTCATCGTCCGTCGCAACGATCACCCGCGTCACCGACGTTGAGCGGGAAACACGTTCATACACATGTTGAATCATTGGCTTGCCGCAAATATCAGCGAGGGGCTTGCCGGGGAAGCGAGTCGACGCAAAGCGGGCAGGAATAATCGCAGCTACACTCATTGGATTGTCCTTTCAGGGATAAGCACAAGCGAGCGTAGCCTATAGAAAAGGGGCGGCACTGTCAAGAAAGACAGGCGCGGTGAAAGCGCTTCGACAGAGAAAATTTCAGACCGATTGTTGACGTCACATCAAGGGCGGTCACGCAGACAGATTTTCGCGGTACCATGCGCTCGATCGGGACAACCCCTCCTTCAGCTTGATGGCACCGGCGTAACCGAGGAGTCGTTGCGCCTTGCCGATATCGGCCAGACTGTCACGCACATCGCCGAAACGGTCCGGCCCATAGACAGGGACGACCGTGCTGCCGAGCAAAGATTGCAGTTGCCGATAAAGGGTATTCAGCGAAGTTCGCTCGCCACAGGCGATATTGAACACTTCACCAACAGCCGTCGCCGGGGCCGAACAGGCTTTAAGGTTCGCCTCCACGGCATTGGCGACAAAGGTAAAGTCACGGGTCTGCTCACCGTCACCATTGATGGTCGGCGCTTCACTGCGCAGCAGCGCACTGACAAACAGCGGGATCACCGCCGCATACTGGGAGAAAGGGTCCTGGCGGGGGCCGTAGACGTTGAAATAACGCAAGCCAATCGTCTCCAGACCGTAACACCGCCCGAACACCTGGGCGTAGAGTTCGTTGGCATATTTGGTTACGGCATAAGGTGAGAGGGGTTGACCGATATGCTCCTCCACCTTGGGCAGCCCCGGATGATCCCCGTAAGTCGAAGATGACGCCGCATAAACAAAGCGCTTCACCCCCGCATCGCGTGCCGCGACCAGCATATTCACACTGCCGGTCACATTCACGGCATGGCTGGTCAAGGGATCCTCAATAGAGCGCGGAACACTGCCGAGCGCCGCCTGATGCAGCACATAATCGACCCCGGTGCAGGCACTGCGACAGGTGTCAACGTCACGAATATCCCCTTCGATCAACTCGATACGCTCAATGCAATGCGCAAGATTCTCGCGCTTGCCCGTGGCAAAGTTATCCAGCACGCGAACCGACTCACCCCGCTCCAGCAAGGCATCGACAAT